>NZ_JBHVFE010000224.1:0-887 GCF_042801945.1 Kitasatospora sp. NPDC057542 | reverse complement strand
CGACCCGCAGACCGGCCCCGGGGTGCGCGAGGCGGCCGAGAAGGCCCTCAAGGGCGGCGCCGCCGAGCTGCGGCACTTCCTGACCGCCGAGCTGCCCAAGCTGCGCGGCGACGACAACCGGGTCAAGCTCTCCCAGCTCATGAACACCGGCGGCCCGGCCGTGCGCGAGGCGGCCGGCAAGGCGCTGGACGCCGGCACCGACGAGGCCGTCGAGGCCTTCCTCAACGGCGGCTTCGCCAAGGCCCAGTTCGAGGACGACCGGGTCGAGGTGCTGCGGGTCATCGCCGACCCGGCGACCGGCCCGTACACCGCCGCGGCCGCCCAGAAGGCCCTGGACGGCACCGCCGCCGACGTGCGGCGCTTCCTGACCACCGGACTGCCCGCGCTGCGCGCCAGCGACAACCGGGTCAAGGTCTCGCAGATCGCCGAGACCGGCGGCCCGGCGGTGCACAAGGCCGCCCTGGCCGCGCTGGAGGGCAGCGACGCGGACATCACGGCCTTCCTCAAGGAGGGCTGGGCCAAGGCCCGCGCCGAGGACGAAGCCGCGGCGGCCAAGCCCGGCAACGGCAACGGTACGGGCACCGACGGTTCCGGGCAGCAGCCGCAGACCGTCCAGCCCGCCGGCCTCACCGAGACCACCGACACCGGGACCACCACCACCCGTACGGGCACCGGCACCACCGGCTCCGGCGCGCTCGCCTCCACCGGCAGCGACGGGCTCGGCTGGGAGGCCGGCGGCGCCGCCGCGGCCCTCGCCGCGGGCGCGGCGCTGGTCGTGGCCGCCCGCCGCCGTTCCACCGAGAGCTGACCGCTACGAGCCCCATCTGGACGGGTTGTTCACCTACTGCCTGTCCGTGCTGTGCGAGCACGACGCGGCGGCCGTGGTC
>NZ_JBHVFE010000223.1:0-14115 GCF_042801945.1 Kitasatospora sp. NPDC057542 | reverse complement strand
CCCGGGTACCGTGCGCGCCCGGGTGCTCAACCGCGCGACGGCGTCGGCGCCGTGGCGGTCGGCAGGTCGGCCGGCCTGCCCTCCGAGTCCACCGGCGTGTCGTCGGGGTAGCGGGCGCACTCGGTGGTCGCGGCGACCGCGAGGGTGTGGTCCACGGGGTCGAAGCGCAGGGAAGCGGTCTCGGCGAGGGAACCCGGACCGGTGGCCGGCGGCTTCAGCGTCAGGCTGGGGACCGGGGCGGACTCGTCGGAGGAGGTGACGGTCCACCCCTGGGCGGTCAGGGTCTGCCGGGCCCGTCCCACCGCCTCCTCCCACTGGGGCCGTGCGACCCCGGCAAGGGTGAACTGGGCGCGGATGGCCGCCGTGCGGGGCTGGTCGGCACCGGTGTCGTTCATGCTCTCCAACAGGTGGGAGAGGCCCCGGGCGGAGCAGACGCCGTAGATCCGGGCCGTGATCCCGTCGTCCTGGTGGCGCACGCCTGCCGGCGTCGCCTCCGGCGGCAGCGCGAGGGCGTCGTGGACGGTCTGCGTCCGGGCGTCCAGGTGCTTCGCGACGGCGGCCGGATCCGCCACCGGGTACGGCTTGCCCGTCCACGCCTGTGCCGCGGCTTCGTACGTCGTGTACCCGACCGCGCCGAGCGCCAGCGTCCCTGCGGCCCCGGCCACCGCCGTCACCCGCAGGGCCGTGCGGCGGCCGGGCCCGTCCTTCGTTGCGCGATTCCTCATGATCGCCATCGTCCACCGCCGCGCCGGGCCGCCGCGTGAGTACGGATACTCAACCGGCGGCGTCGGCGTACCTGGACGTACCCGTCGTACCCGTCGTCAGGCGTGGGCGGCGGCGCACTCCGGGTGGCCCCAGGAGCTGCCGACCTTGGTGATCTTGTCGCCCTTGGCGTACGGGCGGCTGCACGGGCAGGTACCGGGGAAGCGGGCGTTCAGGGTGCGCGAGCCACCGCTCCGCTTGGCGGTGCCACCGGTTCCGGTGGCGGCGGGCCGGGCGGTGCGCGCCTTGGGGGCCTTCGTGGCGGCGGCCGGCTCGGGGACCGGCAGGTCTGCGGCGGTGCCGCAGGCGTCCTGCTGGGTGCGGGCGGCGTCGCTGGCCGCCTTGTCGGCGATGGCGTTCAGCGGGTCGCCGTCCACCTGGTGGGCCGGCACGTACACGAAGGTGACGTCCCGGCCCTCCAGCAGGGCGTCGATCGCCTGAATGAGCTCCTGGTTGGCCACCGGCTTGCCGGCCGCCGTCTTCCAGCCGTTGCGCTTCCAGCCCTTCAGCCACTTGGTCACCGAGTCGCGGGTGTAGGTGCTGTCCAGCCGCACCTCCAGCGGCACCGCCGGGTCCGTCGCGGCCAGCAGCTGCCGCAGCGCCGTCAGCTCGCCCACGTTGTTGGTGCTGTGCCCGAGCGCGCCGGCCTGCCAGCGCTGGGGCGCCCCGGCGGCGTCCGCGACCACGTAGGCCCAGCCCGCCGGACCGGGGTTGCCCTTGGCTGCTCCGTCACACGCTGCAATGACTCGTTCGACCATGCCCCGATCATGCCTGGTCGGACGGCCCGGAGCCAAAGTCGCTCAGCTGCGCAGCAACGGCAGCAGCAGCGCCGCCGACCAGCTGAAGTTGGTCGCGTTGCGTCCCTCCCCCGTCAACGGGTCGTAGTTCTCCCGCACCGGGCCGTCCCCGGCCAGCCCGGCGGCGGTGGCCAGCAGCCGCTCGACCGTCCGCCGGGCGTCCTGCTCCCAGCCGTAGCGGCGCAGGCCCTCGACGGCGAAGTAGGTCTGGTCGAGCCAGGCCAGACCCCGCCAGTAGCCGGCCGGGTCGAAGGACGGCGAGCTGCGGGCCACGGTCGGGAACGGCATGGCGGTGCCGAACTCGGCCGGGTCGAGCAGCAGCCGGCGAACGGCACGGGCCTGGGCGGCGGTGGCGGTGCCGGACCAGAGCGGGATCGCGCCCTCGATGCCGCGGCCGCGGGCGGTGAGTCGGGCGCCGGTGGCCAGGTCGGTGTCGTGGAACCAGCCGGTGGCCGGGTCGTACATGGTGTCGCGCACGGCGGCGTCGATCCGGTCGGCGCGGGCGCGAAGCCGTTCGGCGGCGGGCCGGTCGCCCAGTTCGGCGGCGATCAGTGCCAGGTGGCGGTGGTCGGCGGCCAGGTAGGCGTTGAGGTCGACCGAACGCTGGTCGAGCGACCAGCCGAGCAGCGTCCCGTTCGCGTCCCGGTTGGGGACCACGGTCGCGGCGTCGAAGCGCGGGGCGTTGTCCATCCCGGACTCCCAGGCCGCAGCCTCCCGGCAGTCCTCGGCGGTGGCGTTGGCCGGGTCCACGGTGGCGCCGTACTCGCACAGGCCCTCGCCGAGGTGGTCCCGGGTGCGGTACCACCAGTCCAGGTAGGCGGTCAGCCTGGGCAGCATCTCCCGCAGGAAGGCCCGGTCGCCGCTGCGCCGGTAGACCTCCCAGACCGCCCAGGAGGCCAACGGGGGCTTGGAGTTGCGCTCGTTCCAGTTCCCGCCGCCGGTGCCCGGGTCGTTGTAGAAGACGCAGTCGGGGACCATGCCGGCGTCCTGCGGGCGGTCGGCGGAGCCGGCCCCCGGCCGGTGATCGAACGGAGTCTGGTGGTCGAACACCGCCCGGATCTGGTCGGCGGCCAGGCCGGGCGCGAAGGCGGCGGTGCCGACGGCCTGCTTCCAGGTGTCCCAGGCCCAGACCCCGCTGAACCACTTGTAGGACAGCGTGGGGGTGACGGCGTCGTGCCGGATCCGCCCGGCCGGGCTGCGCCAGTTGGTGACCAGGGTCTGCACGCACTTGACGGCCGTGCGGCGGCGGGCGGCCGGGACGCCCTCGGTGGCCCGGGTGAGGTACCCGTGCCACCGGGCGGTCCCCTGCGCCGCGACCCGCTCCGGGGTGCGCAGCGCGGCGTCGGACTCGGCGGCGGCCCGGGTGTACTCGGCCTCGGTGAAGGTGTAGCTCTCGGTCCAGTCCAGGCTGCGGGTCTCCCCCGGCGCCAGCCGTACCAGCTCGGCGAGTTCGGTGCGGTGGCCGTCGCCGTCGGCGCTCAGGACGACCCGGACGGGCCGCGCGTGGCGCACCGCGAAGCGCTCGGTGCCGTCGGTGAGGTAGTCCCAGGTCTGCCGGACCTCGGCGAAGCGCACCTCCGGGCCGCGTTCGGCGGCGACCAGCTTCGGCGCGTCGCGCTGCGGGCCGGTGGCGGGGCGCAGCAGTCGGCCGGCCCAGGCGACGGCCAGGGTCCGGACGGCCGGGCCGGTGTTGGCCAGCCGGGCCCGGAGCAGGGCGGTGCGGTTGCCGGCGAAGCGCAGGTCCAGGGTGAGGGCGAGGCCGCCGCCGAGGTCGTGGGACAGCCGCAGCAGGCCGGGCAGCGAGCTGCTGCGCGGGGGTGCGCCGGCGGTGAGGTCCAGGGGGCGGCCCTGTTCGGTGAGCTGGAGGCGGGTCAGGCCGTCGCTGAGCCACCAGGGGTACTCCTGGGCGAGGTACAGCGGGCCGGTGAAGCCGCCGGGCTGGTCGGTGGGGCGGGGCAGGGCGTAGGCGTGCCAGGCGCCGAGGTCGGCGAAGACGTTGATCGGGTTGTTGCCGCGGGCGTCGCCGGGGTAGGCCTGGGCGGGGGTGCCGTGCAGGTCGAGGACGTCGGCGTAGCGGTCGTCCGGCCAGGCGTCCGCGACGGAGGTGTCCGCGTGGGCGGCGCGGGCTCCTGCGAGGGTGCCGGCCGCGGCGAGGGCGGCGGAGCCGGCCAGGACGTGGCGGCGGGTCAGCGGGTTCACGGGCGCTCCTGGGCGGCGGGGAGACGGATGACGGCGGCGCCGAGCGGCGCGAGGGTGACGGCTCCGGCGGCCTCGGTGCCGGTGAGCAGGTCGGTGCCGGGTGTGGGGAGCGGGACTCGCAGCTCGTGCGGGCCGTGGTTGAGCAGGAAGAGGTAGCCGGTGCCGTCGTCGGCGTGCCGGCGGGTGGCCTCGACGCCCGCCGGGAGGTCCGGCAGTTCGGCGCCCGCCCCGGCCTCGGCGAGTGCCAGGTCGAGCACCGGGCCGGGGCCGGCGCCGAGGTGGCAGCTCAGGTACCAGGCGCTGCCGGCGCCCAGGCGGTTGCGGGTGACGGCCGGGAGGCCTGCCAGCGCGCCGGAGTCGTAGTGGGCGACGGTCTCGGCGGCCTCGGTCTCGATCCATTCGCTCCAGTGCTCGGCGTGCAGCTCGGTGTGCGGCTCCGAGCCGTCCAGCCGTACGACGGTGGTCGCGCCGTCCGGGATCGGCCAGTGCTCGTCCACCACGATCCCGAACAGCTCGCGCAGCGGGCCGGGGTGGCCGCCGGGGTGGATGTGGTCGTGGCGGTCGGTAATGCCGCTGAACGGGCCGCAGACCAGCCGGCCGCCGTCCCGCACGTAGGCCGTGAGCCGGTCGGCGGTGACCGTGTCGAGCAGGTAGAGGTTGGGGGCGAGCACCAGGGGGTAGCCGTCGAGCTCGGCGGTGGGCGGGACGAAGTCGACGGTGACGCCACGTTCGTACAGCGCCGCGTACCAGGGGCGGAGCAGGTCGGGCCAGCGCATCCGGGCGGAGGGGTGGTCGTCCAGTTCCAGCGCCCACCAGCTGTCCCAGTCGAGCAGGACGGCGGCCCGCCCGCGCAGCCGGCTGCCCGCGATCTCGCCGAGCCGGCGCAGTTCGGTGCCGAAGCGGACGGTCTCCTGCCAGCCCCGCGAGGCGGTGCCCCGGTGCGGGAGCATCGCGCTGTGGAACTTCTCGGCTCCGGCCACCGAGGCGCGCCACTGGAAGTGCAGCACCCCGTCGGCGCCGCGGGCCAGCGCCTGGAGCGACCAGAGGCGGTAGAGGCCGGGGCGTTTGGGCACGTTGACCGGCCGCCAGCTGACTGCGGAGGGGGCCTGTTCCATCAGCAGCCAGGGGCGGCCGCCCTTGAGCGAGCGCATCAGGTCGTAGTTCATCGCGGCGTTGACGTGGGCGCGTGGGTCGGCCGGGTCGGGGTAGGCGTCGTCGGAGACGAAGTCCTCGTGCCGGCTCCACTCCCAGTAGTCCAGTGCCTTGAGCATCGACATGAAGTTGGTGGTGACCGGGACACCGGGCGAGACCTCGTCCAGGACGGCCTTCTCGGCGCGGTGGAGGTCGAGCAGGGCGTCCGAGCAGAACCGGCGCCAGTCCAGCAGCTGCGTCGGGTTGACCGGGCCGGGCGCGGTGCGCGGCGGCTCGATCTGCTCGAAGGAGTTGTAGTGCTGGGACCAGAAGGCGGTGCCCCAGGAGCGGTTCAACTCCTCGATGGTGCCGTGCCGTTCGCGCAGCCAGCGGCGGAAGTCGGCGGCCGAGGCGGGGCAGAAGCACTCCTGGACGTGGTCGCCGTACTCGTTGTGGATGTGCCACAGGGCGAGCGCGGGGTGGTGGCGGTAGCGCGCGGCGAGCGCCCGGGTGAGCCGGACGGCGGCGTCCCGGTAGGCGGGCGAGGAGGGGCAGTAGTGCTGGCGAGAGCCGAACTCCAGCCGCACCCCGTCGGCGGTGACCGGCAGCAGCTCGGGGCGGGCGCGGACCAGCCAGGCGGGCGGGGAGGCGGTGGCGGTGGCCAGGTCGACGGCGATGCCGTGTCGGTGCACGAGGTCGAGCAGGCGGTCCAGCCAGCCGAAGTCCCAGCTGTCGGCGTCCGGTTGGAGTCGCGCCCAGGAGAAGACGCCGACGGTGACCAGGTTGACCCCGGCCTCGGCCATCAGCTTCACGTCCTCGGCCCACACCTGCTCGGGCCACTGCTCGGGGTTCCAGTCCCCGCCGTACAGCAGGCCGGGCACCCGGGTGAGGTGGTTCCTACGGGGGGTCATTCGGAGTTCATCCCTTCAAGGCTCCGCCCAGCAGGCCAGCCACGAACTGCCGCTGGAAGACGAGGAAGAGCACCATCAGCGGGAGCGTGGCCAGGAAGGAGCCGAGCATCAGGCCGGAGTAGTCGACGTGGGTCAGTCCGGTCAGTGTGTTCAGCGCGACCGGCACGGTGTACCTGTCCTCGGTGTTGAGCATCAGCAGCGGCCAGATGAAGCTGTTCCACTGGCCCATGAAGGTGAAGATCACCAGTGCGCCCAGCTGCGGCCGCACGCACGGCAGCACGACCTGGTAGAAGGTGCGCAGCTCGCCGGAGCCGTCGATCCGGGCCGACTCCAGCAGCTCGTCGGGGAAGTCCAGGAAGCCCTGGCGCATCAGCAGGATGCCGAAGGAGTTGGCCAGGAACGGCACGATCACGGCCTGGTAGCTGTCGATCCAGCCGAGGCTGGCCATCATCTGGAACAGCGGGACCAGCAGCACCTGCAGGGGGATCATCATGGTCGCCAGCACCAGGCCGAGCAGCAGCCCCCGGCCGCGGAAGCGGTACTTGGCCAGCCCGTAGCCGCACATCGCGGACAGCAGCGCGCTCAGCACGGTGTAGACGACGGCGATCCCGAGACTGTTGAGCAGCACCCGGCCGAAGCCGATGGTCTCCTGGAGGTGCACCAGGTTGCGCAGCAGGTTGCCGCCGGGCAGGAACGGCGGTGGGGAGTGGAACAGTTCGGAGCTGCTGTGGGTGCCGGCGATCAGCATCCAGGCGAAGGGCACCAGGCTGAGCACGGCGCCGAGGGTGAGGACGGCGAGGACGGCGATGCGGCCGAGCCGGGCCGGCAGCGGGGTGCGGCCGAGCCGGGCCGGCAGCGGGGTGCGGCCGAGCCGGGCGGGCCGGCTTTCCGGCGAGGTGCTGCTCATCGGCGGCGTTCCCTTCCGTAGAGCCGGAACTGGAGCAGTGAGACCGCCGCGATGATCAGCACGACCACCCAGGCGATGGCGGCCGCGTAGCCGAAGTCGAGCTGCTGGAAGCCGACCTTGTAGAGGTAGACCACCGGGGTGAGCGTGGCGTCGCCGGGGCCGCCGCGGGTCAGCACGTAGTTCTCGTCGAAGAGTTGCAGGGTGCCGATGGTGGAGGTGATGACGCAGAACAGCACCACCGGGCGCAGCTGTGGCAGGATCACGCTGGTGTAGGTGCGCACGGTGCCGGCGCCGTCGAGGGCGGCGGCCTCGTACTGGTCGCGGCCGATCGCGTGGAGTCCGGCCAGCAGGATCACCGCGTTGTAGCCGGTCCATCGCCAGGTGACCGAGCCGATCAGCGAGATCCTGGCCCAGGTGGGCGAGTTGAGCCAGTCGACCGGGCCGAGGCCGAGGGCGTGGAGGAACTGGTTGGCGAGGCCGCCGTCGGTGCGCAGCAGGACCTGGAAGACCACGGCGTAGGCGACCAGGGTGGTGATGGCGGGCAGGAAGAACACCGCCCGCCAGCCGGATCGGAACCGCAGCCAGGACTGGTTGAGCAGGACGGCCAGCACCAGGGCGAGGCCGATCATCACGGGTACCTGGACGGCGAGGATCATGCCGGTGTTGACCAGGGAGTGCAGGAAGGCGGGGTCGTCGAACATCCGCCGGTACTGGTCCAGGCCGACCCAGACGTCGGCGCCGTCGCGGCGGGCGGTGAAGCTCTGGTAGAGGCTGGCGCCGAGCGGGTAGGCGAAGAAGGCGACGAAGAGGACGGTGGTGGGCCCGGCGAACAGCCAGGCGGCGGTGCGTGGGGAGCGCCGGCGGCGGGCGGGGGCGGCCTGGCTCGGGGCCGCCGCTTTGCGCAGGGAGGCCGGGAGGCTGCTGGTCATCGGGCCCGCCCCTACCCGGCCGTTTGGCGGCCGGTCGCGGTGGCGATCTGGCGGGCGGCGGAGCGCAGCACGGTGCCCGGGTCGGCGCCGTTGTGCAGGACCTGGTTGACGGCGGTGGTGACGATGTCGCCGGCCTTGGAGTCGTCCGCGGTGAGCTCGACGGTGGGGATGCCACGGGTGAGCCCGGCGAACATCTGCATGGTCGGCTGGCCGCCGTAGTAGGGGGCGGGCTGCTGGAAGTACGGGTCGTCCAGGGCGGGGAGGTAGGCGGGGAAGAGACCCTCGTGCTGCATCATCGAGGCCTGGTTGGCCTTGTCGGCGAGCAGGAAGGAGAGGAAGGCCCAGGCCGTCTCCGGGTTCCTGCTCTGCGCGGTGACGCACAGGGTGGAGCCGCCGGTGTTGGAGGTGCGGACGCCGCCGGGGGCGAAGGCGGGCAGCGGGACGACGCCGAACCTGCCGCTGAGGTCGGCCATTTCGGCGGTGAGGGTGCCGTCCCACCAGGCGGCGGTGGGGGTGGTGGCGGCCTTGCCGTCGTGGGTGCCGGAGACGAGTCCGTCCCAGCCGTTCTCGAAGTCCACCAGGTCGCGGTCGACGAGCTGCTTCAGCAGGGTGAGCGCGCGTTCGGCGGCGGGGGTGGCGACGGCCACCTTGCCGTCGGTGAACCAGCGCTGGCCCTGCTGCTGGAGCAGCATGGCGAAGAGGCTGTCCTGTTTGGCGTCCAGGATGAGCAGCTTCTTGCCGGTGGCGGCCTTGAGGGTGGTGCCGGCGGTGACGTAGTCGTCCCAGGTGTTGAGGCCACCCGGGTCGATGCCGGCCTGCTGGAACAGGTCGCGCCGGTAGAACAGGGCGCACGGCCCGCTGTCCCAGGGCAGGGCGTGGACCCGGCCATTGGCGTCCGTCACGGTGCGCCAGGAGGCTTCCGCGTACTGCGACTTGAGGTTCGCGGCGCGGCTGGTGAGGTCGACCAGAGCGTTCGGGAAGTTGCCGATGTAGGTGGGCAGTTTGTGGCCCTCGACGGTGAGGATGTCGGGCAGTCCGCTGCCGGCGCCGAGCCCGACGGTGATCTTGTCGTAGGCGTTGTCGTAGCCGATGTCCACCACCTCGACGGTGGTGCCGGGGTGGGCCTGTTCGAAGACCTTGCCGAGTCGTTGCATGGCCTTGGCGGCGACGTCCCAGGACCAGATGGTGACCTTCCCCGTGACGGCGGCGCCCGGGCTGCCGGTGAGCTGTTTGGCGCTGGTGCCACCGGCACCGCCGGTCGCACAGCCGGTCGCCCCGGCCACCAGCAGTGCGCCGCCCGTGAGTCCGGCCGACAGGACGCGACGGCGGGACGGGCCTGGCGCTGATCCGCCCTGCTCGCGGGCGAGTTGGGGATGTTTTCTGTGCCGGGTTTGTGCGGACATCTTGCCTCCCGACTGGTGAATGCCGAATGCTGTATACAGAACTCAGCATTCACAACCCCGTCAAGGCTTGTGACTGAAATCGCGGAAGGTGCCCCGATGAGCACACGCGTCCCCCGAACCCACCCGTACATCCCCAACTCCGCCCCGGAGGTGAGGAAAGCGATGCTGGCGGCGGTCGGCGCCCAGGACGTCGAGGAGTTCTACGCCGACATCCCCGCCGCCCTCCGGCTGGAGCACCCGCTGCGGCTGCCCGAACCGCTCGGCTCCGAGGCCCGGCTGGTCGCGCACATGGAGGAGCTGCTCTCCCGCAACACCGCCGTACCGCCGGGCCGCAGCTTCCTCGGCGCCGGCTGCTACCGCCACCACGTGCCCGCCGTGGTGGACGAGGTCGTCAACCGCAGCGAGTTCCTCACCGCCTACGCGGGCGAGCCGTACGAGGACCACGGCCGCTTCCAGGCGCTGTGGGAGTACCAGTCGCTGATGGCCGAGCTGCTGGCCGTCGAGGTCGTCAACGTCCCGACGTACGACGGGTTCCAGGCCGCCGCGACCGCACTGCGGATGGCCGGCCGGGCCACCGGGCGGCGCCGGCTGGTCCTCGTCGGCGCGATCGACCCGGACCGGCTCTCCCGGATCCGCGACTACGTCCGGGGCGTCCACGAGCTCGTGCCCGTCCCGGCCGACCCCGCCGCCGTGCAGGACGCGCTGGCCGAGGGCGACGCGGCCGCCGTCTACGCCCAACTCACCGACCACTGCGGCCGGGTGGACCAGGAGCTGCCACGGTACATCGAACTCGCCCACCAGGCTGGAGCGTTGGCGGTCGTCCACGCCAACCCGATCAGCCTCGGCGTGCTCACCCCGCCCGCCGAACTCGGCGCCGACCTCACCTGCGGAGACCTCCAGCCGCTCGGCATCCACCCCAGCTTCGGCGGCGGCAACGCGGGCTTCATCGGCAGCCCGGACGACGAACGCCTGGTCGCCGAGTACCCGAGCCGGCTGTTCGGCCTCGCCCCCACCGAGGTCCCCGGCGAGTACGGGTTCGGCGACGTCGCGTACGAGCGCACCTCCTTCGCCCTGCGCGAGGAGGGCAAGGAGTGGGTCGGCACCGCCGCCGCCCTGCACGGCATCGCCGCCGGGGTCTACCTCGCGCTGATGGGCCCGCACGGCATGCGTGAGATCGGCGGGACGATCCTCGCCAACACCGCCTACGCCCGGCAGTGCCTCGCCCGCGTCCCCGGCGTGGAACTGCCGGACCCGCAGGCCGTGCACTTCGCCGATTTCACCGTCCGCTACACCGGCGAGCGCAGCGCCGCCGAGATCGCCGAGGCGCTGCTCGCCCTCGGCCTGCACGGCGGCACCCCTGCCGGGACCGACGAGGGCCGCTACTGCGTGACCGAGCTGCACACCCGGGCCGACATCGACCGCCTCGCCGACGCACTTGAGGAGATCGTGAAGTGACGAACCATCAGATAATTGGCGCCGTGGACCCAAGGATCGCCCCCAAACCCGCCCTGCGCCGCTTCCAGCAGGCCCGTTGGGACGAGAAGCTCGTCTTCGAACTGGGCGCCCCGGGCGAGCGCGGCGTCCTGCCCCCGCTGCCCGAGCCCGCCGTCACCGCCGCCGTCGGCGACCCGGCCGAGCGACTGCCCGCCGCGCTGCGCCGCAGCGCGCCGCCCGCCCTGCCCGAACTCGGCCAGCAGCAGGTGCTCCGGCACTACCTGCGGCTCTCCCAGGAGAACCTCGGCGCCGACCTCAACGTGGACGTCGGCCAGGGCACCTGCACCATGAAGTACAGCCCCAAGGTCAACGACACCTTCGTCCGCGACCCCCGGATCGCCTCCCTGCACCCGGCGCAGGACGCCTCGACCGTCCAGGGCGTGCTCGAACTCGTCCACCGGCTGGAGCAGTTGCTCAAGGAGATCTCCGGCATGGACCGGGTCAGCCTCCAGCCCGGCGCGGGCTCGGCGGCGATCTGGACCAACGTCTCGGTGATCCGCGCCCACCACGCCGCGCGCGGCGAGCTGGAGCAGCGCGACGAGGTCATCACCACCGCCTTCTCCCACCCCTCCAACGCCGCCTGCGCCAAGACCGCCGGCTTCAGGGTGATCACCCTGCACCCGGACGCCGACGGCTACCCCGACATCGAGGCGCTGCGCGCCGCCGTCGGCCCGCGCACCGCCGCGCTGCTCATCACCAACCCCGAGGACACCGGCATCTACAACCCCCGGATCGCCGAGTTCGTCCGGATCGTCCACGAGGCCGGCGGCCTGTGCGCCTACGACCAGGCCAACGCCAACGGCATCCTCGGCATCACCCGGGCCCGCGAGGCCGGCTTCGACCTGTGCCACTTCAACCTGCACAAGACCTTCTCCACCCCGCACGCCTGCGGTGGCCCGGCGGCCGGTGCCTGCGGCGTCACCGCCGAGCTCGCGCCCTACCTGCCGCGCCCCACCGTCGAGTTCGACGGCGAACGGTACGTCCTGGACGACGACCGGCCCGAATCGGTCGGCAAGATCCGCCCGTACCTGGGCGTCGTGCCGAACCTGGTGCGCGCCTACGCCTGGATCACGGCGCTGGGCGCCGAGGGGCTGCGCGCGGCCGCCGAGACCGCCGTGCTCAACAACAACTACCTGCTGCACCGGGTACGGCAGATCCGCGGCGTCTCCGTCCCCTACGCCGAGGGCCGCCCCCGGGTCGAGCAGGTCCGCTACAGCTGGCAGCAGCTCAACGAGGACACCGGCCTGCACAGCGAGGACCTCGGCTACCGGGCCGCCGACTTCGGCACCCACTACTGGACCAGCCACCACCCGTACGTCGTCCCCGAGCCGATGACGCTGGAGCCCACCGAGTCCTACTCCCGGGCCGACCTGGACGAGTACGCGGCGATCCTCGCCGAGGTCGCCCGCGAGGCGTACGAGGACCCGCAGACCGTCCGCACCGCACCGCACAACTCCACCGTGCACCGGATCCGGCACGAGCCGCTGGACGATCCGGCGGTCTGGGCGGTCAGCTGGCGCGCCTACCGCCGCAAGGTCCTCGGCGAGCAGCCGTGACGCCCGCCCCGAGCGCCCGGATCGGGCTCGTGGTCAACCCGGTCGCCGGCCTCGGCGGCCGGGTCGGCCTCAAGGGCAGCGACGGCACCGAGGTCCAGCGGCGGGCCCTGGCGCTCGGGGCCCGCCCGCAGGCCGTCGCCCGGGCCGAACTGACGCTTCGTCACCTTCCGTCGGACATTGAGCTGATCACCGCCGACGGCGCGATGGGCGCCGAGTCCGCCCGCATGGCCGGGCGGCCCGCGCGGGTCGTCCACCGGCCCGCCAGGGCGGACACCACCACCGCCGCCGACACCCGAGCGGCAGTGCGCGCCCTGGCCGCGGCCGGCGCCGGGCTGCTGCTGTTCTGCGGCGGCGACGGCACCGCCCGCGACGTGCTCGACGCCCTCGGGCCCGAGCCCGGCCTGCCGGTGCTCGGCATCCCGGCCGGCGTCAAGATGCACTCCGCGGTGTTCGCCGTCCACCCCCGGGCCGCCGCCGAGGTCGCGGCCGCCTGGGCAACCGGCCGGGGCGTACGACTGACGGCCGCCGAGGTGGTGGACCGGGACGAGGGCGCGCTGCGGGCCGGCCGGCTCTCCGCCCGACTGTACGGCCGGCTGACCGTCCCGGTGCTGCCCGCCCGGGTGCAGCAGCGCAAGACCGGCAGCTCCGGCCCCGCCCCGGGGACGCCGGCCGGCATCGCCGCCGAGGTCGCCGAACGGGTCGGCCCCGGCGGGCTGCTGCTCCTCGGACCCGGCAGCACCACCTACGCGGTGGCCACCGCACTCGGGGCACCGGGCACCAGCCTGACCGGCGTCGACCTGTTGCGGCTCGGCCCCGACGGCGCGCTCGGCCCCGGCCACGCCGACGGCCTCGCCACCCCCGCCCGGGTACTGATCCACGACGCACGGGCCGACCAGCTGCGCACCCTGCCCGCCGCCCCCTACATCGCCCTCTCCCCGATCGGCGGCCAGGGCTTCCTGCTCGGTCGCGGCAACCAGCAGCTCACCCCCGAACTGCTGCGCACCGCCGGCCGGGAACGGCTGCTGGTACTCGCCACCGAGGCGAAACTCGCCGCCCTGGCCGGCCGCCCGCTGCTGCTGGACACCGGCGACCCCGAACTGGACGACGCCCTCTCCGGACACGTCCGGGTGATCACCGGCCGCCGCTCCGGCGCCGTCTACCGGCTGTCGGTCTGACCCTCCCACCCCTTGCAGAGGAGCTCCCCATGATCGACCTGCACGGCAAGCGCGCGATCGTCACCGGCGCCGCCTCCGGCATCGGCCGGGCCACCGCCGCCCTGCTCGCCGAACTCGGCGCCACCGTCGTCCTCGTCGACCTCGACGCCGAACGCGGCGAACAGGCCGCCAAGGAGATCGGCGGCACCTTCGTCCGCTGCGACGTCTCCCGGCGCACCGACTGCGAGCGCGCCGTGCGCACCGCCGTCGAACGACACGGCGGCGTGGACGTGCTGTTCAACAACGCGGGCATCATCCGCCGCTCCACCGTCACCGAGATCAGCGACGAGGACTGGGACCTGGTGATGGCCGTCAACGTCCGCTCGATCATGCTGCTCAGCGGGCTGGTGGTGCCACTGATGGCCGCGAACGGCGGCGGCAGCATCGTCAACACCGGCTCCGGCTGGGGCATCAGGGGCGGCGGCCGGGCCATCTCCTACTGCGCCTCCAAGGGCGCCGTGGTCAACATGACCCGGGCGATGGCCATCGACCACGGCCCCGACAACATCCGGGTCAACTGCGTCTGCCCCGGCGACACCGACACCGGCATGCTCGCCGAGGAGGCCCGCCAACTCGGCGAGAGCCCGGACGCCTTCTACACCGACGCCGCCGACCGCCCGCTCGGCCGGATCGGCCAACCCCGGGACATCGCCCAGACCGTCGCCTTCCTGGCCAGCGACGCCGCCGCCTTCGTCAGCGGCGCCGTCATCGCCGTGGACGGCGCCGGCACCGCCTGACCCGAAACACCGCCCTGTCGACGACTGCGGGCGACCGGCCGTCAGCGCCGGTCGCCCGGCCGGTACGCTACGGAC
>NZ_JBHVFE010000222.1:0-14297 GCF_042801945.1 Kitasatospora sp. NPDC057542 | reverse complement strand
CGCCGCACGCGAACCGCGGCGGGCCCGGTCCGTCGCCCCCGGGGTCAATCGCCGCCGCCCGGCCCGTTCGCCGAACGCAGCGTGTCCACTCGGTGCCGGTACTCCTCCGCGTCGATCTCGCCCCGCGCGAACCGCTCCGCGAGCAACTGCTCCGGGCTCACGCCCTGGCTCCCCTGCCCTGCCTGGCCCCAGCCCCTCGGACCGTCCGGCCCGGCTCCCCCGGCGCCCGGAGCCGTCCGACCGGGCGAGTTCGGCTGCCGCGAGCGCGATATGTAACGGAACAGAGCCACGGCCAGGAGCACGAGGATCACCAGGACCAGCAGCATCGCGAACACCATCATCCCCATGCCCCAGCCACCCACGACGTGGCCGTGCCAGTACCTCATCAGGACCTCCTCCTCCGGCCCCGTGGGGCCCGCCGAGGCGAGCAGCGCCTTACCACCATCGTGCGCCCGTCACCGGTGAAAGCGGCGTGAGGGAAGCCTGAGAAAACGATCCGGCGCCCGACCCGGCGCCCACCGGGGTAGCGTGCCGCTCGTGACCCACCACCCGCCGCCCACACCCCATCCCCAGCCGACGCCCCATCCCCAGTGGCCCACGGCTCAGCAGCCGCCCATGGCCTTCCACCCGCCGCACGACGACCGCTCCCCCGAGCAGCTCGTCGCCGCCGGGGTGCTGCGGCGGCACCCGGACCCGCGCCCCCACCCGGCGCTCGGACACTCCCCGATCGGCTACGTCGCCACCGCGCTCTGGACCGAACTCACCGCCCTCGCCATCGCACCGGCCGCCGCCGAGACCACCGCCACCGCGCTGCTGCGCGCGATCGCCGACCACGCCGTGGACGCGGCGCTCGCCCCGGGCAACGAGCGCGCCCCGCGCGACGACCTGTATGTGACCGACCCCGCCCACATCGGCCCGCACCGCCGGGCGGTCTGGTTCCAGCGTTCCGGCCCACACGGCCCGCACGGCCCGCACGGCCCGCACGGCCCGCACCGGCCACACGGCCCCCGCGACCTGCTCACCCCGGTCGGCCCACGCAGCGGGTACGCCCCCCGCGGCCCGATCACCGCCGCGTTCGCGCCCCACGAGCCGTAGCCGCCCGCACTGCCGGACCGCGCGCCCGCCCGCCCGCTCAGCGTGCGACCTGGAGGCCGTGGCACACCCAGCTCAGCCGGTCCGGCCCGCCGTACGGCGGCCGGTCGTGGTACGTCCCGTCCGCCACCGACATGTTGACGATCAGGTACGCGTGCCACTCGGACCCGACCCCGTGCAGGTCCGCGTAGACCAGCTCGTCCTCCACGTACCAGTCCACGGAGTTCGCGCCGAGCACCACGCGCATGCCGAAAGTCGCCCCCGGACCGATCCCGGCGCTCGCGCCGTGCCAGTACCGGTAGCCGCCCCGGACGTGGTTGGAGATCTCCAGCAGGTCCGGGTTGTCCGGGTGGTACTCGAAGACGTCCACCTCGTTGCCGCCGTCCCGCCAGGTCCAGATGGCCGGCCAGGCGCCCAGCTCGACGGGCAGCGTCACGCTCGCCGTCAGCACGTCCCCGGCACGGAGCTGAAAGCCGTCCGGACTGCCCTCGGTGGTCAGCAGGTTGCAGTTCCACAGCCCGCCGCTGTGCCGCCTGGTCGCGGTGAACACCCCGTCGGGGCAGTAGTCGCGGCTGAGGTAGTCGAGTTTGTGGTCGCTCCGGTTGGTCGGTCCCATCCGGGGATAGGCGCTGCTGCGCCCGGCGATCCACTGACTGGTCGAAGTGAAGTCCGCGTCGAACACGACCGCCACGGCCGCCTCCCCGAAGCTCCGGTGTCCCGGCGGTCCACACCGGCGGGCACACAGAGTGAGTTACCCGATACCCTCCGCAGTATGCGGAGCGAATCGTTCGACCATGGACGAGCGTGCGATTCGGGAACGGCGCGACCGGTCAGCCAACGGGCGCCGCTCCCCCGGCACCGAGCCGGTCGGTCACCGAGACCACCCCGTCCACCGAGCGGCACAGGTTGAGCACGATCGGCACCAAGTGCGGCTCGGGCACGCTGCCGCTGAGCACCACCCGCCCCTGGTTGACCTCCACCCCGACCTCCGCCGGGCTGACCCCGTCGATCCGGCCGAGCACCTCCTCGACGATCTCCCGCCGGATCACCATGTCCTCGCGCAGGAACACCCGCAGCAGGTCACCGCGGCTGACCACGCCGATGACCCGCCCCTCCTCGTCCAGCACCGGCAGCCGCTTCAGGCCGTGCCGGCTCATCAGCCGGGCCGCCGCGACCACACTGGTGTCGGGCACGGTGCAGACCGGCTGCGCCGTCATCAGGTCGGCCGCGGTCACCTCGCCGTCCGGGCCCGCCTGCGCCGACTCGGGCGCGGGCAGCAGGCTGGCCGAGTCCTCCTGCGCGGCCAGGGTGCGCAGCAGGTCGGCCTCCGAGACCACACCGAGCGGCCGCCCCTCCGGGTCCACCACCGGTACGCCGGTGATGTCGTACTCGCTCAGCAGCGCCACGATCTCCCGGAATCCGGTCTCGGGCGAGACCAGGACCACGGGGCTGGTCATCACGGATTCGACGGTGGCATGCCGCACGCCGGTTCACCTCGTCCAACGATGCTGGTCCGACCCGGCACGGACCGGCCGGTACCGGCAGCATCGCTCGCGGCGGCCGCGATCGCCAGGGGCCAAGGGGCCGAACGGGTGGGACCTTGGGCCCTGACCTGCGAACACGTCCCCTGCCCCGCACCCCGGCCGTCGAGCGAGCCGCCCGGGCGAGCACCCGGGTGGAGGCGCTGCTCGACAACGGCACCAGGCTCGGCCCGCCGCGCCGGGCCCACGCGTTCAGCCCGCGGTCTTCGGCCGGCGGGACGGCTCCCGCTCGTAGTCCGGCAGTTCGACGCTGCTGACCTGCTTGCCCAGCTCCAGCATCTTCTCCAGCACCCAGCGCCGGTTGAGCAGCGCGTTGCGGAACCGCAGCCCCGTGGCCGTGCGCGGCGCGAGGAACGGCCCGGTCCGGTCCCCGCCCTTCTGGCAGCCCTGCGCGTAGCCGCGCAGCAGCTTCTCGTACCGCTCGAAGGCGGCCCGGTGGTCGCCGCGCGCCCGGGCCAGCTCGCCCGCCAGGACGTACGCGGCCACCACCGCCGTTCCGGTGCCCATGCCGCCGATGGTCGCGCCGCAGGCCGCGTCGCCGATCAGGGCGATCCGGCCGGTCGACCAGGCGGGCACGTCGGCACGGCTGATCGAGTCGAAGTACGGCTCGGGAGCGGCGTCCAGGCTCTCCAGCAGCTGCGGCACCCGCCAGCCGAGGCCCGCGAAGGCGGCCCGGACCAGTGCCTTCTGCCGTGCCGGGTCGTGGCGGTCGTAGCGCAGTTCGGGCGAGGCGAAGAGGCAGAACGCACCGGCCCGGGCCGGGTCCCGGTGGGCGGAGCCGACGGACATCAGCCGGCCGGGGACGTTGAGGCCGACCCCGCCGACCGGCAGCCCGAGCTCGTTGGGCAGCTGCCAGGTCGCCGCGTAGTAGCCGAGGTGGCGGACGTAGCGCCGCTCGGGGCCGAAGGCGAGCCGGCGGACGTTGGAGTGCAGTCCGTCGGCACCGATCACCAGGTCGAACTCGCGCGGCGCCCCGCGCCGGAAGGCGACCCGGACCCCGCTCGGGGTCTCCTCCAGCGCCGTGATCGAGTCGCCGAAGACGTACTCGGCGCGGACGCTGCTGTGCCGGTGCAGTAGCTGGGCCAGCTCCCCGCGCGGGACCTCCAGGTCGCCACCGGCGAACTCGGCGGGCAGGTGCAGCAGGCGGCGCCCGTCGGGGCCCACGAAGGTCATCGGGCTGCCGCCGGTGCCGAGCGCGCGCAGTTCCTCCAGGACGCCCATCCGCTCCAGCACGGTCAGGTGGGTGCGGCCGCGGAAGTCGACGTCCTGACCGCCGTCGCGCAGTGCGGGGGCCAGCTCGACCACGGTCACCTCGAAGCCGTACCGGCCCAGCCAGTGGGCCAGCGCGGGGCCGGCGATGCTCGCGCCCGAGATCAGGACCTTGGTGCTCACGGAAACCACTCCGTCCGAGGGTCGGGAAACTGTGTCTGGCGGACACTATTTATTGCTGTGTACGGTAGACACAGTTGGATCGGGAGGGCAACCCCCGGGTGGAAGCCCCGGGGCGAAGACACGGCCGGCAGCCCGGGACGGAACCTGGACGGGCCCCGGGACGGGAGCGGATGATGGCCGAGGCGGCGAACGACACGGTGCGGCTGCTCTGGGGGCCGCCGGCCAAGCCCACCCGGGGGCCGAAGCCCGCCCTCAGCCTGGAGCGGATCGCCGCAGCCGGGGTCGAGGCCGCCGATGCGGAGGGGCTCGGCACGGTCTCCATGCAGAAGGTGGCCGGGCAGCTCGGCTTCACCAAGATGTCGCTCTACCGCTATGTCCCCGGCAAGGCCGAACTGATCGCCCTGATGGTCGAATCGGCCGTCGACGCGCCCCCCGCGGCGCCGGAGGGCACCGGCTGGCGGGAGCAACTCACCGTCTGGGCCCACCACCTGGCCGAATCCTTCGCCCGGCACCCGTGGCTGCTGGACGCCACCGTCGGCGCGCGGGCGCTCGGTCCGAAGGAACTCGCCTGGCTGGAGCAGGTGGTGGCGGCACTCGACGGCCACGGGCTGACCGGGCCCGAACGGATGGACGCCGCCGTCCTGCTCACCGGGCACGTGCGCGGGATCGCCGCGCAGTCCCGCGCCGTCGGCCCGGGCGGCAATCCGGAGGCCGAACTCCTCGCCGCCCTCGGCACCGTGGTCCGGGAGCACGCCGACCGCTTCCCCGCCGTCGCCGCCGCCATGGCCGACCCGGGCGGTCGCGACCAGGCGCTGGAGTTCGGCCTGGAGCGCATCCTGGACGGACTGGCCGCCCTGATCGAGCGCCGTGCGGAGACCGTCTGACCCGCGGAGCCCGCCCGGCCCGGCGGGTCACGTCCCGGAAAAACCGCTCGGACCGACACCCTGCCGCTCGCTAGGATCGCGCCCCATGGCGATGTTCGTGCACCTGACCGCCGCGGCGAACGCGCCGCGCATCCGCCGCGCCGGAATCCGCGCCGACAGCCGGGGCCAGGGCGGCGTGCGCGGGGTGTACTGCTTCCCCGTGCTGCCCTCGTACACGCTGACCCACCAGTGGCTGCGCGAGCTGGCCCGGTTCGGCCCCAAGGGAGCGCTGATCGCGGTGCACCTCCGGCTGGACGACGAGCAGGAGGTCCTCACCGGGCACTACCGCGACCGTGCCCGGGCCGCCCAGCAGCCGCTGCGGGCCGCCGAGGCGGTCCGGCGGATCGGCGCACTGGCCGACCCTCGCGGCTGGGAGGTGTTCCTGCCGCGCGCGGTCGGCGCCCGCGAGGTGCACCGGGTCCGCGCCGTGCCGCAGGTCACCGGCTGGCGCTACCTCCCGGGCGCCCACGGCACCCGGCCCTGCACCTGTTTCGGATGCCGCATCTACGGCGAGTACGGCAGCCGCCGGCTGCGCGAGCGCCACCCGCACCCGCTGGACGGCCCGCCGCCGTCCGTCCCCGTGCTGCTCGCGCGGATCGCGGCAGCCGGCGAACCGGGCGATCCTGCCGAACTGCGCTCCGCGCTGCACTGGTTCGGTCTGCGCCGACGCGGCCCGGTGGACCGCCTCGCCCGCCTGACCGCCCACCCGGACCCGGAGGTGCGGAAGGACCTGGTCTGGGCCGTCGGCCACTGGTCCACCCCGGGCGTCGCCGAACTGCTGGACGGCTTGGCGGGCGATCCGCACCCGAAGGTCCGCGAGGCCGTCGCGGCGGTCCGGGGCGACTGAGGCCCCGGCCGCCGTCGGGTCGTGCGCCGGCGTCAGGAGACGCGCTTGAGCTGCCAGGAGTTCTTCTCAAGGCTCGGCACCGCGGAGTAGTTGCAGCCGGAGCTGTAGTAGCTGCTCACGATCGTCCAGCCGGCCGGCGGCCAGGTGGAGGCGCAGGCGTTGACCACGGTGCCGACCGGGTAGCCGGTGAGCTGCATGATCTTCTTGGTGTTCGGGTTGAACCCGGAGCCGCAGCCGCCGCTGTTCCACCACTGGACGTCCACGTAGCCGCCCGGCGTCAGCGAGGAGGAGCAGATGGTGCTGGTGTCACCGGGCGCGGCCTGGGCCGTCCCCATGGTCAGGGTCAGTGCGGCGGCGGTACAGCCCAGGGTCAGCGCGGCGGCGCGAAGGCGTGTCACGGGGGTCGGCTCCTCTCGGTGACGCGGCGCGTCCGCGTCCCGCCCATTCCTATCCGTGCCGCCGCGTCGACGGACAGCGACTTTCCGGCCCGACCTGCGGCGCGTTCTCGCCCCTGCCGCCGGGATCGGCCCCACCGTCACACCGCTGACCTGCGCGATCTCCTGTCGACGTGCCCGTTCGCCCGATCCGGGTGATCATGGGACGAACCGCGTCATCGGTGATTCGGCGCACCGGGCCGTCGGCCCGGCGAGCGCCCGGAAGGTGGACCGCGATGTTCCAGCTCCTGTGGATTCTGCTCATCGGCTTCGTTCTGGGCGTGATCGCCAAGCTGGTCCTGCGCGGACCGCAGTCGATTCCCTGGTGGCTGACCATGCTGCTCGGCGCCGCCGGGGCCTTGCTCGGCAACGCCGTCTCCGGCTGGATCGGCGTCCGCCACACCTCGGGCGTCGACTGGATCCGCCATATCCTGCAGCTCGCCTTCGCCGTCGCCCTGGTGGCCGTGGTCTCCCCTGCGTGGAGCAGGTCCCACCAGAACCGCTGACCGGCCCCGGGCCCGGATCGCCGGTCGGACGAGCCGTTCCCGGCCGACGTGGGCCGGCGCGGCGGCCGGGCCGGCGCGGCCGCGCCGTTCAGCCCACGTGCACGGCCGGGCGACGCGAGCGGTCCGGTTCGGCTTCGCGCAGTACCTCACGGGTGACGGGGGCGATCTCGCCCTGTCCGAACAGGAAGAACCGCAGGAACTGGGCGAAGGGGTTGCCCTCGGTCCACTCGAAGTAGATGTGCGGCTGTTGCCCGGTGAGGTCGCGGACCTGGAGCAGCAGGGCGGCCAGTGCGTTGGGCACGCTGGAGCTCTCCAGCGTCAGCACTCGGTAGCGGTCGTGCAGCACCTCGCCGCGCACGGTCAGTTCGGCCTCGAAGTCGGACGGGTCGAGCACGGTGACCTCGACGAAGACCAGGTCGTCCTCGGCCGGGATGTCGTTGTCCCGCCGGATCTGGTGAATCTTGTCGCGGTACTCGGCGAGGTCCCGGCTGTTCGGCTCGTTGGCGATCAGCCTCAGCGGGCGGTGGGTGTAGTCCCGGACGAACCGCCCGGCGACGTCGTCCAGCACCACGTTGGTGACACGCAGTTCGAAGGCGCGCTTGAGCCGGGAGAGGAAGGAGACCAGCATGATGCCCGCGATGAAGCAGGCACCGATCTTGACGCCGTCCGGCCGCTCGGCGATGTTCACCGCCGTGGTGTAGAGGAACACCGCGGCGATCACCGCGAAGCCGGTCCGCCAGCGGCGCTGCCCGGCCTTGTGGGCGGCGATGGTGACGGCGATGGCGGCGGAACTGATCAGCACCAGCACGCCGGTCGCGTACGCGCCGCCCTGGGCGTCCACGTTGGCGTCGAAGATCCAGGTCACCAGGAAGGCGATCAGGGTGAGCACGATGACGGTCGGTCGCACCGCACGGGCCCAGTGCGGGGCCATGCCGTAGCGGGGCAGGTAGCGCGGCATCAGGTTGAGCAGACCGGCCATCGCGGAGGCCCCGGCGAACCAGAGGATGGCGATGGTGGAGAGGTCGTAGACGCTCCCGAAGGTGCTGCCCAGGTACTCGTGGGCCAGGTAGGCGAGCGCCCGCCCGTTGGCCTGGCCGCCGGTCTTGAACTGGTCGGCCGGGATGAGCAGCGTGGTGATGAAGCTGGTGGTGATCAGGAACACGCTCATGATCGCGGCGGCGGTGGTCAGCAGCTTGCGGGCACCGCGGATGCGGCCGGTGGGCTTCTCCTCGGTGTCGTCCGGGTCGCCCTCGATGTGCGGCATCACGGCGACGCCGGTCTCGAAGCCGGACAGGCCGAGCGCCAGCTTCGGGAAGACGATGAGCGCGACGCCGATCATCGCGAACACGTTGCCGTGCTCCACGACCAGCGCGTCCGTCCAGGCGCTGAACACGTGCGGGGCCTTGAGCACGTGCCACAGCCCGTTGGCCACCACCACCACGTTCAGCGTGAGGTACACCGCGACCAGCACCACGGCCAGGCCGATCGCCTCGCTGAAGCCCTTGAGGAAGACCGCGCCGAGCAACGCGATCATGATCATGGTCAGCGTGATCTGCTTGCCGGTCAGGGCGCTGTGCAGGTGCGGGTTCTCGACCAGGTGCGCGCTGGCGTCGGCGGCGGACAGGGTGATGGTGATCATGAAGTCGGTGGCCGCGAAACCCAGCAGGGTGAGCACGAAGAGCTTGCCCTGCCAGAACGACAGCAGCCGTTCCAGCATCGCGATCGAGCCCTCGCCGTGCGGGCTCTCCTGGGCGACCCTCCGGTAGACGGGCAGTGCGCCGAGCAGGGTGACGACCACCAGCACGATGGTCGCCAGCGGCGAGACCAGGCCGGCCGCGAGCGCGGCGATGCCGGGCTGGTAGCCGAGCGTGGAGAAGTAGTCCAGGCCGGTCAGGCACATGACCCGCCACCAGCGCTGCCCCTTCTCCCGCGACGGTTGGGCGTGCGGGCCGGGGTGCTGTTTGGCCATGTCGGCCAGGCCTTCCAGCATCCAGGCCCGGAACCGCTGGCGCCGGGAGGACGGCCCCGCCCCCGGTTCGGCCGACCCCGACGAAACCACGTGCACCCCTGTCCACGACTCGGCCGGGCGCGCACCGCTCCGGCCCCCCTGTGGCCGCCGGACGGCGGGCCTGGTCAGGCTAGGGGACCGGCTCGCCGGGGCCGGGCTACCCGGCGGGCCGACACGCCCGGTTGCGCCCGTACGGCCCTCCCCGGTGGCAGGCCGTCCCCCGCCGTACACACCAGCCGCACGCGTCGGCCGAACTTCCCGGCCGCCGACCGCACCCGACCGCGCCCGCGGCCCGGCGCGGCGCGGCGCGGCGGCCTGCACGGACCTCGTGAAACACGCGAGGATGTCCGCGCGGCCGACGCGCCGGGCCAGCGCACCCCAGCGCGCCACCGGCCGGAGCGACGCGCCCACGGACACGGGCCGGGCCCGGAGGCGCCCGGGAACAGGGAAACAGGGAGGTCGCGGTGGCGGAGCCGAGCCGGCGGAGGATTCTGGGCCTGGGCCTGATGGCGGCCGCCGTCACCTCCTGCGGCCCCGGTCACCCGGACCCGGCCGCCGCCCCGCACCCGTCCACCGCGCCGGCCGGCTCCGCGCCCGGCGACCCCGGCACCGCCGGCCCGGCCGCCGATGGGCACAGCGGTCCGAAGAGCGAGCGCTCCCTCCCCGGCAACCCCGACTGGGAGATCACCGACCCCGGCCCGGACGGCGCCATCGAGGGCTTCGCCGACCGGGTCAGCGTCCTGCCCGGCGAGACCTTCGGCCTGCACGTCTCCACCCCGGCCGCCGCCTTCACCGTCTCCGCCTATCGGATGGGCTGGTACGACGGCGCCCGCGCCCGGCTGGTCTGGCGCCGCGAGCACGTCCCCGGTGGCAAGCAGGCCGCCCCGCACGTGGACCCGGCGACCCGCACCGTGCTGACCGGCTGGCAGCGCACCCTCGCGGTGGACACCGCCGGCTGGCCCGAGGGCGCCTACCTGCTGCGTGTGGACGCCGAGGACGGCTCCGGCCGGCGCTACGTCCCGCTCACCGTCCGCTCGGCGAGCACCGCCGGCAAGGCCGTGGTCATGAGCGCCCCGGCGACCTGGCAGGCCTACAACGAGTGGGGTGGCTACAGCCTCTACAACGGCCCGACCGGCGGCCTGGCCACCCGCTCGCTGAAGGTCGTCTTCGACCGGCCGTACGACTACGACCACGGCGCCGGACTGTTCCTGGTCTACGAGGCGCCGCTGGTCACCCTCGCCGAACGGCTCGGCCTGCCGCTCGCCTACACCACCGGCATCGACGTCGCCCGCGAGCCCGGCCTGCTGGCCGGGGCGAGCGCCGTCCTGTCGCTGGGCCACGACGAGTACTGGTCGCCCGAGCAGCGGGCCAACGTGGTCGCGGCCCGCGACGCCGGGACCAACCTGGCGGTCCTGGGCGCCAACTGCTGCTTCCGTCGGGTCCGCTTCGAGCCGACCGACCTCGGGCCGGACCGCACCGTGGTCTGCTACAAGGACGCCTGGGCACAGGACCCGGGCCACCGGTCGGGCGCCCCGGCGACCACCGACTTCCGGGTCGGCCCGGGCGCCGACCCGGAGAGCTCGATGCTCGGCGTCATCTACGACGGCTACCCGGTGGACGCCCCGTACGTGGTCACCTCGCCCGGGCACTGGGCCTTCGAGGGGACGGGCGTCGCAGCGGAGGCGTCCTTCCCGCACCTGGTCGGGGTGGAGTACGACCGGGTGGACACCGGCTTCCCCACCCCTCGCCCGATCGAGGTGATCGCCCACTCCCCGGTGGTCTGCGAGGGCCGCCACTCCCACTCCGACACCGCCTACTACACGGTGCCGAGCGGAGCCGGGGTGTTCTCCACCGGGACGATGCGCTGGGTCGAGGCGCTGGAGGCCCGCGGCCCCGGCGGCGGCAGGGCCGACCACGGCATCGACTCGCACGCCGGGGACCTGGTCCGCCAGGTCACCGAGAACGTCCTGCGCGCCTTCGCCGCCGGCCCTGCCGGCCGTACCCGCCCGGCCCTGGACAACCTCGCCGGCGTCTACGGCACGGCGTAGCGGGCCCGGCTCAGCCGGCCGTGGGCGGCGGGGCGGAGTTCTCCGCGGAGCCGAACTCCCCGGGGCCGTCGTTCCGGGCGGATGCGGCCCGTCACGGGTACCGGATCGCAGTCGAACGGACTTCCGCCCCCGGCCGGGGTGAGGGACGCATCGTTCCGCCGGTACACTCACACGGTTCAACCAGCGCAGGTCATCAGGAAATCCGACCGGTGTGGCAACGTGCCGCCGGCGAGGCACGAGGGAAACAGAACATGGTCGAGGCCTCCCCCAAGGTCGTTGTGGTCGTCCCCACGTACAACGAGCGGGAGAACCTCCCGGTCCTCGCGGGCCTGCTCGCGGAGCTTCCGGTGCCAAACCTGCACCTGCTGGTGGTCGACGACAACTCCCCCGACGGCACCGGCGAGATCGCCGACAAGCTCGCCGCGGACTCCGGCGGCACCGTGGGCGTGCTGCACCGCACCGAGAAGGACGGCCTCGGCCGCGCCTACCTGGCCGGCATGGCCAAGGCCCTGGACGAGGGCGCCGACATCGTGGTGCAGATGGACGCCGACCTCTCCCACCCGGCCTCGGCGATACCCGCGATGGTCGAGGCGCTGCTCGCCGACGACACCGCCGTGGTGCTGGGCTCCCGCTACGTCGACGGCGGCTCGACCGCCGAGGAGTGGCCCTGGCACCGCAAGGCGCTCTCCGCCTGGGCGAACCTCTACGTCAACGCGATCCTCAGCCTCGGCGTGAAGGACGCCACCGCCGGCTTCAAGGCCTGGCGGGCCGACACCCTGCGCGCCATCGACCTGCCGACCGTCCGGAGCAACGGCTACTCGTTCCAGGTCGAGATGAACTACCGGGTCGTCAGGCAGGGCATGACGATCCGCGAGGTGCCGATCCGCTTCGAGGAGCGGATCGAGGGCGCCTCGAAGATGAGCATGGGCGTCCAGGTCGAGTCCGCGCTGGCACCCTGGAAGCTGCGCTTCAACCGCGAGAACTGAGGCGGGCCCGGCCGACACGCCTCAGCGGGCACGTCGGCCCGTTCCGATCCGCCCCGATGCGGTCGTACGGGTGGCCGGACGGCCCCGGGAGCGGTGTGAGTGGTGGCTGCGGGGAAAGAAGGGCGACATGGCCCTTCCTTCGGAGACACTCGCGGACCTGGTCCGCCGCAGCGCCCGAGAACCCTTCGTGGTCCAGACCGTCCGGGCCACCGTCGCGGCCACCATCGCCTATGCGGTGGCGACGCAGCTGAGCAGCGAGCCCGCCCCGCTGACGGCACCGCTGACCGCGCTGCTGGTCGTCCAGGTCACCGTCTACTCGACGCTCAAGACCAGCATCCGACGGGTCACCTCGGTGGTGGTCGGAGTGCTGATCGCGATCGGGTTCAGCGCCGTGGTCGGGCTCTCCTGGTGGAGCCTGGGGCTGATCATCCTGGCCTCGCTGGTCGTCGGCCGGTTCGTCCGGGTCGAGGAGTTCGTCCAGGAGGTCGCGATCAGCGCGATGCTGATCCTGGGCGTGACCAAGCTGGCCTCGCAGGCCTGGGACCGGGTGCTGGAGACGCTCATCGGCGCCGCTGCCGGCCTGCTGTTCAACCTGCTGTTCGCGCCGCCGGTCTGGGTGGACACCGCCGGGGAGTCCATCGAGGGCCTCGCCCGGCGCGCCCGCCAGCTGCTGCTCGACATCTCCGAGGAGCTGGGCCGCCCCACCCCGGTCGCCCGGGCCGCCGAGCGGCTGCACGAGGCCCGCCGGCTGGACCAGGCGATCGCCGACGTGGACGCGGCGCTGCGCCAGGCCGAGGACAGCCTGCGGTTCAACCCGCGGATCAGCGAGGGGCTGCTGTCCCGGCTGGTGCTGCGCACCGGGCTGGACACCCTGGAGATCTGCGTCGTCGTGATCCGGGTGCTGGCCCGCTCGCTGACCGACCTGGCCAAGCGGCGCGCGCCCGGCGAGCGGCTCTTCCCGCCGGACGTCGCGGTGGGGCTGGAGGAGCTGCTGGCGCACATCGGCGGCGCGCTGGTGAGCTTCGCGGTACTGGTGACCACCCAGGTGAGCAGCAGCGCCGAGGAGGCGGAGGAGCGGCTGACCTCCGAGCTGGCGGCGGCCTGGGCCTGCCGGGAGAACGTCGCCCAGGTGCTGCTGCGCAGGGTCCAGGAGCACCCGGAGGCCTGGCAGCTGCACGGTTCGATACTGGCCGAGGTGGACCGCATCCTGGACGAGCTGGACCTGGAGCACCGCAGTCGGCGGCTGATGGAGGAGCTGGACCGGGCCTCGGTGGCGAACCGGGAGCGCTTCTCCCGCTACGCCGGACTGCGCCGCCTGGTGCGCGGCGAGCGGGCCCGCGGCGACCGGACGTCCGTCAAGGCGGAGCGCCCGGCGGCGTAGGCCGGGCGCCGTTCCGAAGCCGCTGCCGGGGCTTCGGAAGTCAGGAGGTCAGGGGGTCAGGGCCACGAGGTCAAGGGTCACGGGGTCAAGGGTCACGGGGTCAGGGCATCAGCCAGGGCTGCTGCGGCAGCGGGTGGCCGGTCTCCAGGTAGGTCTTGAGGTTGGCGAGCACCGCCGACCAGCCCTGTTCGGCGTCCGCCCGCGCGGCCTCGTCGGCGAGGTTCTCGTGGGTGACGGTGAGCCGGGTGAGGTCCTGCCAGCCCTGGATCTCGAAGGTGACCCGGGAGGGCCAGCCGGCGCGCTGCTCCTGCGGCCCGGCCCAGGTGGTGACCAGCCGGTGCGGACGGTCGACCGCCTCGACGGTGCCGATGACGTCGGCGATGCCGGAGCCGTCGGCCCGCTGGTGCTCCCAGGGCGCCCCGGGCAGCCAGGTGGAGACGTTGCGGTGGCCCCAGTAGAGGCCGGACTCGTCGGCGTTGGTGAGCGCGTGCCAGACCCGCTCGGGGGTGGCCCGCAGGTAGGTGATGCCGCGGTGGCCGAAGGCGGTCACGGCCTCACCCCTCGGCCGCGGCGAGCAGCGGCTGGATCTCGATCTTCTGCATCCGCAGCATGGCCTTCATCGCGCGGCTCGCCCTGGCCCGGTCCTCGTCGGCGATCAGGTCGAGCAGCACCCGCGGGGTGATCTGCCAGGAGAGGCCGTAGCGGTCCTTGAGCCAGCCACACGGGCCCTCCTGGCCGCCGTCGGCACTGAGCTTGGCCCAGAGTTCGTCGACCTCCCGCTGGTCGTCGCACTCCACCTGGAGCGAGATCGCCTCGGTGAAGTGGAACTCGGGGCCGCCGTTGAGCGCCACGTACTCGCGGCCGGCGAGCTCGAACTCGACGGTCATCACCGAGCCGGCCGGGCCGGGGCCGGCCTCGCCGTAGCGGGTGGTCCCGGTGATCCGGGAGTTCGGGAACAGGGTGGTGTAGAAGGCGGCGGCCTCTTCGGCCTGGTCGTCGAACCAGAGGAAGGTGGTGATTTTCTGCATGCGCCCGACGGTAGCCGCGGGCTGCGACGGGGCGGCCGAGCCACGGCCGGGGATCACCGGATCGGCGCCCCGGGGCCCGTCCTCGAACTCCCGCAGTCGGGGGTTCGAGGA
>NZ_JBHVFE010000221.1:0-14313 GCF_042801945.1 Kitasatospora sp. NPDC057542 | reverse complement strand
GCTGCCGTCCGGCAGCCGCCCCGTTTTCTTCTCCTCTTCGATCATTCGTTCGAGTGGTTTGAAATCTGCATGTCACGACCCGAATGACCCCGCCCGTCGCGTTGTCAGTGGGCCTCGCTACGTTCCTCGCATCGCTGGTCAGCAGGCGATCGACAGGTGTTTCCCAGGTGGGAGGAGTACGGCCGTGGCATGGGTGGAAACGGGCGCGGGAGGGTACCGCGTCGCGCTCGACGGGGAGGGCAGGGTGGTGTGCCGCAACGCGGCGGGCCGCGACCTCAAGTCCGTACCGTCGAAGCTCGGTGACGACCCGGTGGTCACCCAGCTCAAGCAGCTCGCCGAGTGGCTGGCCGCGCACGAGCGCGGCTGCCTGGAGGACGTCGAGCGCTGGATGGTCCGCTCGCTGCCGGTGCCCGCCGCCGTGCTCACCGCCGTGTGGCCGGACGAGGCCTGGCAGGGCGTCCTGAAGGACCTCGTGGTCACCGCCACGGACGGCTCCGTTGCCGGCTTCCTGCGCGGCGCCGACGCCGAGCGCGGCCTCGGCCTGGTCGACCTCGACGGCGACACCGTGCGCCTCACCGACGGCGAGGTGCTGATACCGCACCCCGTCCTGCTCCAGGACCTCGACGAGCTACGTGAGTTCGCCGTCGAGCTCGGCGTCTCCCAGCGCGTCCAGCAGCTCTACCGCGAGGTCTGGCACCGGCCCGCGGAGCCGCCGGCCGGCACCGAGGTCACCACCTACGCCGGCGGCCGCTACCGGGAGCTGCGCGAACTGGTCGGGCGCTGCAACCGGCTCGGCTGCCGGGTCCGCGGAGGCTCCGCCGTCCAGTCGGTCACCGAGGGCGGCCGCACCGTCGAGGCCCGGGTCTGGGTCGGCGACTACTACGAGTACGACGCGTGCGAGACCGGCCCGCTCAGCTGGGCCGGCCCCGACGGCCGGGCCCTGCCGCTCACCGGGATCGGACCGGTCGCCTGGTCCGAGGGCATGCGGATGGCCGCCGCCCTGTACGCCGGCCGCACGATCCAGGGGGAGGAAGCCGAATGACCACCACCGGCCTGACCACGACCACCACCGGCCCGGACGGCACCGGCACCGGCCGCACCGCGACGCCCGAGGAGCTGCTCGACGCCGGGGCCGTGCTCCCGTCCGGCACTCTGCCCGACGCCGGCCGCCCCGACAGCGCCGCCGACGTGCTCACCGCCCGCACCTACACCCACCCCGCGCTCGACGGCCGCCGGATCGTTCGGCTGGTCCCCGGCGCGCTCGGCCAGGCCGAGGACCTCGCCCTCGACTTCCTCGGCCTGGCGCCGGAGCCCGCGCCCGCCGAGGTCGGCCAGGTCCGCCAGGAGGCGCTCGGCTTCCCCGCCTGGGCCCTGGTCCACGACCCGGCCAACGGCCACCACGCGCTCGCCCTGGTCAAGGAGATGGAGCGGCTCGCCCGCCAGGCCACCTCCAAGCCCGGTGCCGCCAAGGACGGCTTCGACGAGCTCGCCGTCCGCCTCGGCCGGGCCGTCCCGCACTTCCTGCCGACCTTCTGCGAGGAGGTCGGCCGGATCTTCCTCGGCCACGGCAACCAGACCTACGCCGCCGCCTGGTTCGGCAAGGCCCGCGAGGCCGAGCGCACCCACGGCCTGACGGTGGACGAGGAGCGGCTGCGCGCTGTCTTCCTGGAGTTCGCCCTGGCCGGCGCGCTCACCGTCAAGTCGCTGCGCCAGTACGTCAAGGAGCTCGCCCAGCGGCTCGACCCGCTGACCGCCTGGCAGCGCTTCCGCCAGCTGTGCACCGAGCGCTCCGCGGCCGGCATGGCCCCGTACGCCGGGGTCGCCGAGGACGCCCGCGCCCTGATCAAGGCCGCCGGGCTGGACCGCGCCGAGCACGAACGGGCGCTGCTCGCCGAACTGCTGGACTCCCCGGCGGTCAACCGCGCACCCGCCGCGTTCTGGAAGTCCTGGCACGGCGCGCTGGTCGAGCTCGGCCGCGGCGACGCGGCGGTCCGCGCCCGACTGCTGGAACTGCTGCCCGACCCGGCCTCCTCCGACCTGGCCCCGCACGAGGCCGCCTGGCTGTCGCTCCTCGCCGAGACCGGCGCCGAGGAACTGCTCACCGGCCCCCGCCCCGAGGGCGCCGAACCCGCCGCCGCCTGGCTCCAGCGCTGGTGCCACCACCACGGCCGCGGCTGGCGCACCCGGCCCAGCTGCCCGTCCACCCTCGCCCTGGCCGGCCGGATGGTCGAGCGGCTGCGGGCCGACGCCGTCCCGGTCGACCTCTTCACCGGCATCCGCGCCAGCCACACCCGGATCGACCTGCTGGACCTGCTGCTGAGCGCGGGCGTGCCGGTGGCCGACCCGCCGGCCGGGCTCGGCTTCGACCTGCGCGAGTGGGCCGCGCAGTGCGGTGCCGACAGCCCCGCCCTCGCCGCCGTCGGCGCCGACGACCGCTTCCGGCCGCTGCTGCGCCGCGCCACCCCGTCCGCCTGGGAGACGGCCGTCAAGCGCCAGGCGCCCGTCCTGCCCCTGCTGAACGAGCTGTTCGCCGAGTGGGCCGAGGACCGCGCCGAGGAGCTGTCCGCCGCCCGCGGCCTGGCCGGCGCCGCAGACCTGGTCCGCTCGCTCGGCCAGTACCGCACCGCCATCCGGACGGTCGCACCGGCCGTCGCCGAGCGGGTCGCCGCCCTCGACGTCACCGCGCTGCTCACCGACGCCCTCAACGCCGGCATCCTGGACGAACTCGGCTGGCCCGCCCTGGAGGAGGCGCTCGGCAAACTCGCCGACCCGCCCGCCGCGGACGCCCCGCAGCACCCCGTCCCCAGCCTCGGCGTCGCCGGCCTGACCGGCCTGGTCATCGAGGACGCCTGGCCGCACCTGATCCTCGCCCGCCTCGACCGGGCCATCGTGGTCGGCCCGGAGGGCATCGTGCTGGAGCACACCCTGCGCCTGCCCGAGCCGCAGCACCGGCGCGACCGGACCAGGCTGCGCCTGGTCGACGGCGAGCTGCTGGTCGTCCGCTCCCACGAGGGCAAGCAGCTCGCGTACTGGTCCAGCCGCCCGGACGAGCAGTTCGAGCTGGAGGGCCAGACCATCGCCGGCTACTACTACGGCGACCAGGAGCCCGAGGCACCGTCCCTCCAGCTGCCCGGCGGCGGCCGCACCACCGGCGAGCGCCCGCTGCACGCCGGCGACACCCGGATGCCCCACGAGTACCGCGTCCTCGGCGACGGCACCGGGTACTGGACGCTGCGCCACGCCCCCGACGGCAGCCCCGTCCTGCGCGAACTCGACCCGGCCACCGGCACCCTGGGCCGCACCGCCGAACCGCCGGTGATCGCCGCCACCGCCCAGGCCGGCCGACTGGTCCAGGGCAGCACCTGGCTGCTGCCGCTCCAGCCCGGCCTGGAGCGGACCCCGCTCGGCACCGACGGCACCGTGCTCGGCAGCTGGGCCCGGGTCGAGCCCGGCAAGGCCGTCACCACCTTCACCGCCGACGGGCAGCGCATCGTGCTGCCGCTGGACGGGCACCGGGCGGGCACCGTACCGGTCGGCCGGCTCGCCCTGCCCGGCGCGGCCTCCCCGGTGGTCAGCCACACCTCCGGCGACCACTTCTCGCTCAACCTGCCCGACCTCACCGGCCACGCCGACCGCACCGTCGACCTGCGCCCCGGCCGCTCCGGCGAACTCTCCGCCGCCGGCACCCCGCTCATCCCGCCGTACCCGCACTGGCACGCCCTGCGCCCGCGCGACGAGGCGGGCTCCAAGGTGCTGCGCGCCGCCACCGCCGAGCAGGCCGCCCGGCTGATCGACGCCGCCTGGCCGGTCGACACCGAGCCGGGCCCGGAGGACGAGCAGCGCTGGCTCACCGTCCAGGGCGTGCGCCGCCCGCTCGCCCGGCACGGCAAGGCCCTCGGCTCCCTGCCCGTGCAGGCGGTCGGCGCCGTCCTGCCCGGCATCGCCCACCCGCAGCTGCTGGCCGGCGTCGCCGGGCTCGCCCGCGCCGCCGCCGACCTGCTGGGCCAGGTCGCCCGGTTCGTCCCGCAGCCGGAGGCCGAGCGTCCCGAGAAGGCGAAGAACACCGAGTGGCAGCCGGACCACGGCCGCGACGACGAACTGCGCGAAGCCGTCCACGCCGTGCTGCCCGAGATCGGCGGCTTCGGCGGTTGGGGCTCGTCCGGGAACTGCTCGGTGCTCAACAACCTGCGCACCGTCAGCGCCGTGCTGGCCGCGCCGCCCGCCGCGAACGGCGAGGGCTGGTCCACCCCCGCCAACGTCACGCTGCGCGGCGGCGACGCCCACCACGGCTGGTTGCACCTGCTCGGCCGGCTCCATGCCCTGGCCTACGCGGTGGCCGCGCCGTTCACCCGGCCCGCCCACCGCTCCTCGCTGGTCCTGCTGCTCGGCGAACTGACCAAGGGCCCACTGGCCGACCGGGGCGCCACCCTGCGCGAGATCGTCCTCGCCGAGCAGGCCCCGGCGGGCGCCAACGCCACCAGCGGCCGACCGGACACGCACCGCCAGGGCGAGGTGCTGCGGCACGGCGAGCGCACCGTCGTCATCCTCGGCCACCAGCGGCGGTACACCGACGGCACGGTGCACTGGCTCGCCGTCGACCACGACCCGAGCGGGGAGTTCGGGCCCGTCGCGCACTTCACCACCGTCGAGGAGCGCGGCACCGAGGAACTGGTCTCCGCGGCCTGGGTCGCCAAGTTCTGGCGGGTCGCCGCGCTGCGCGGCGTCGTCCCGTGGGATCAGGCCAGGGCCGAAGCCTTCAGCGAGCTCACCGGCATCGGCACTGCCCGCTCCGCCCTGCTGCTCAGCCCGCCGGCCAGGCTGCTGCACTGGAACGGCGACCCCATGCCCGCCGAGTTCGGCCTCAAGTCCGGCGAGTTCAAGGCCGCCCGGGCCTGGCTGCGCGACCACGACCACACCGGCCTCGCCGCCGTCTGGGGCGCCCTGCTGCCCGCCGACCCGAAGATCCTGTGGACCGAGGGGCCCGACCTCGCCGCCGGGGCCGAGGAGTGGATCCGGCGCTTCGGACGGCTCGTCACCCTCCCCGAGGAGGCGCTGGCCACCGTCCAGGGCGTGTCCATCGACACCGTCGAGGCGGTGCTCAACCCCGCCCACACCCCGTGGCTGACCCGCCGCACCGGCTTCCGGCTCACCGACGAGGGCGGGGCCGTCCCGCGGCTGGTCCCCGAGGACGCCTCCGCCGTCCCCGACACCGGTGCGCTCGGCTCCACCATCGGCGCGCTGCGCTGGCTCGCCTACCACCTGCCCGCCGACAGCCCGCTGCGCGCGCTGCTGCCCACCGCCGCCACCGCGCTGCGCGACCGCCTGACCGACCAGGAGCTGCTGCTCGACCTCGACCTGATCCGCACCGTCAAGGGCGCCTCGCTGGCCGCCGTCCTGCGCACCCACTTCGGCCTGCCCGCCGAGGGCGGCGCCGACCCGGACGGCCTGGTCCGCTGTGGCCCGGCGCTCGTCCTGACGCCGTACCACGAGGACTTCGAGCGGATCTGGCTGCGCCCGGCCGCCCTCACCGGCCCGGACGACCCCCTGCTCGAACTTCTCGACGGGCTCTCCGGCAGCTACTGGTTCTCCACCGAGCGGCGCGCCATCGAGTCCGTGCTGCGCGGCGAACCGGAGCGGCTGGCCGCCTCCGCCGCCGCGGTGCCGGCCATCGGCGAGGGCCCCGCCTGGCTGCAGAACCCGCAGCTGTCCGCTCCCGAGCTGGTCGCCGAGGTGTCCCGCACCCACGGCCTGGGCGAGGACGCGGCCACGCTCTACCTCCAGCTGCTCGCCCTGCCCGACCCGACCGACCGCAATGCCGCCCGCTGGACGGGCTGGAAGCCCGCCCGGCTGAAGAAGGCCCGCGCCGAACTCGCCGCCACCGACCTGGTGCTGGAGGCCAAGCGCGCCCGGGCCGGCCGCAGCCTCTTCCTGCCCGGCGGCTGGCAGGAGGCCAAGGCGCCCGCCCTGCCCGCCGAGACCTGGAAGGCCGCTTTGTACGAACTGCCCACCCACCGGCCCGCGGTGGTCCCGCTGCCCGTCCCCGAGCTGTTCGCCCGGGCCTGGCAGCGGACCGTCGAGGGCGACACCCCCGGCTACGAAGAGCTCCAGACCAGCAAGCGCAGGAAGGCCCGCCGATGACCTCCACCGAGACCACCACCGGAGCGGCCGTCACCGCCGCGGACCGGCAGACCGTCCCTCCCGAGGAGAAGTACGCCGCCGAGCTGGAGTTCCTGGCCGCCCACGACAGCGGCCCGCGCCCGCCCGGCTGGCGGCTGACCCCGCGCGCCGTGGTCACCTTCGTCATGGGCAGCGGCGGCGAGAAGCTCAAGGCCGGGCGCAAGAGCCTGGTCATCGAGCCGAAGTTCGTCGGCGAACGCGCCCTCGTCGAGCGCTGCGTCGTCACCCTCGCCGGGGAGCGCGGCCTGCTGCTCGTCGGCGAGCCCGGCACCGCCAAGTCCATGCTCTCCGAGCTGCTCGCCGCCGCCGTCTGCGGCACCAGCGCGCTCACCGTCCAGGGCACCGCCGGCACCACCGAGGACCAGCTCAAGTACGGCTGGAACTACGCCCTGCTGCTCGCCAAGGGTCCCAGCCGCGAGGCCCTCGTCCCCTCGCCGGTGCTCACCGCGATGACCACCGGCGCGGTCGCCCGGGTCGAGGAGGTCACCCGCTGCCTGCCCGAGGTCCAGGACGCCCTGGTCTCCCTGCTCTCGGAGCGGCGCATCGCCGTCCCCGAGCTGGCGGGCACCCCGGACGCGCAGCTGCACGCCGCAGCCGGCTTCACCCTGATCGCCACCGCGAACCTGCGGGACAGGGGAGTCAGCGAGATGTCCGCGGCGCTCAAGCGGCGGTTCAACTTCGAGACGGTCGGCCCGATCGGCAGCCTCGCCGCCGAGGTCGACCTGGTCCGCCGCCAGTCCACCGCCGCCGTGGCCCGGGCCGGCGCCGCCTACGGGGTGGACGACGCCGTCCTGGAGGCCCTGGTCACCGCCTTCCGTGACCTGCGTACCGGCCGCTCCACCGAGGGCTGGGACGTCGAACGCCCGTCCACCGTGATGAGCACCGCCGAGGCGGTCTCCGTCGCCACCTCGCTCGGCGTCAGCGCCGCCTACCTGCCCGACGGCGGGGACCTGCTCGGCCGGCTGCCCGGCCAGCTCCTCGGCGTGGTCCGCAAGGACGACCCGTCCGACGCTGCCCGGTTGCTCGGCTACTGGGACGGCCCGGTCCGCCGCCGCGCCGAACAGGGCGCCGCCACCTGGCGCACCCTCTGGGACCTCCGCTCGGCACTGGAGGCCTGATCCGATGAGCAGCGCGGAGATCTCCCGCCCGGGCGACGCGGACCGGGCGGTCCGGGCCGAGGCCGACCGACTGGCCGCCTCCGGCACCGGCCGCCCCGGGCCCCACCTGATCGGCGTGCGCCACCACGCGCCGTCCCTCAGCGCGGTCGTCCCCGCGCTGCTCGACGCCGCCCGGCCGCAGGCCGTCCTGGTCGAGCTGCCCGCCGAGTTCCAGCCCTGGCTCGGCTGGCTCGCCGACGAGGCCACCCAGGCCCCGGTCGCCCTCGCGGCGGCCCCGGCCGGGCCGGAGGAGACGGCCGGGCCCGCGTTCTACCCGTTCGCGGACTTCTCGCCGGAACTCGCCGCCCTGCGCTGGGCCCGGCGCAACGGGGTGGAGGCCATCGCCTGCGACCTCCCGCTCGCCCACCGCGCCGCCCGCACGGCGGCCGGCGGGCCGGGGCGGGGCGGGGCCGCCGACCGGGCCGAGCGGCCCGGCGTAGCCGACGCGCTGCGCCACCGCCTCACCGGCCGGGACTCCGACGAGGACCTGTGGGACCGCCTGGTCGAGACGGCCGCCCCCGGCTCCACCCCGGAGGCCGTCCGGCGGGCCGCCCTGATGGTCGGCTGGGCACTGCGCCGGGACGCCGAGACCGGCCCCGGCGTCGACCCGTACGACCTGCGCCGCGAGGCCTGGATGCGGGCCCGCATCCAGGCCGCCTCGGCCGGCGGGCGCCGGGTCGCCGCCGTGATCGGCGCCTTCCACGCACCCGCCCTGCTGGACGGCCCCCTCGCACCCGAGGAGCCGCCGCACCCGGACGACCCCGGGCACGTCCTGTCCCTGATCCCCTACACCTACCCGCTGCTCGACGCCCGCTCCGGCTACCCGGCGGGCATCCGCGACCCGGAATGGCAGCACACCGTCCTGGACGCGGGCGGCGACCCGGGGCGCCTCGCCGAGGCGCTCACCACCACCGCCGTCCGGATCTGCGCCGCCCTGCGCGCCCAGGACCACCCCAGCGGCCCGGCCGACGCCCGCGAGATCGTCCGCCTGGCCGGCGACCTCGCCCGGCTGCGCGGCCACGCCGCCCCCGGCCGCGGCGAACTCGTCGAAGCGGTGCAGACCGTCCTCGCCCAGGGCGAACCCCTCGGCCGCGGCCGGGCCGTCGCCCGCGCCCTCGAACAGGTCCTGGTCGGCACCCGCACCGGCCGGCCCACCCCCGCCGCCCCGCGCAGCGGACTCGCCCCAGCCGTCGAGACCCTCCTCGCCGACCTCGGCCTCCCCGGCCCCACCGACCCCGGCCCGCGCGACCTGCGCCTCGACCCGCTGCGCAGCGACCTCGACCGCCGCCGCGAAATCCTGCTGCACCGCCTCACCGTCTGCGAGGTCCCCTACGCCGAACCCGTCGCCACCACCGGCGCCGGCGGCACCGACACCCTCGGCACCCGCTGGCGCCTGCACTGGACGCCCGCCACCGCCGCCATGCTCACCGTCGCCGGCACCCGCGGCGTCACCCCCGCCCAGGCGGCCGAAGGCGCCCTGCGCGCCCGCCTCTCCGACCAGCCGACCTCGCGCGAGATCATCGACGGCCTCACCGCTGCCGCCTCCTGCGCCCTCCCCACCCTCGCCGAGACCCGCCTCACCCAACTCACCGCCGTCCTCCCCGCCTCCGCCACCCTCTCCGACCTCCTCGACGCCCTCGCCCTCCTCGACCGCCTGGCCGCGGGGCACTTCCCGGGCTTCGCCCCAGGGGGAGGTACCGATCCCGGCCCGCTCTCCGGGCCAACGGGCCGGCCCGTCCTCGCCGCGGCCGGCGAGGTGCTCACCGGTGCCGCCGTGCGGCAGTTGGAGGGGCTGGGCGGGTCGGACGATCCGCAGGACGCGCGGGCGCTGGTGGAGCTGGTGCGGCGGGCGGACCGGCTCGGCGGGGTCCGGCTGGCGTACGTGCTGGCCGAACTCGCCGAGCACGGGAGCCCGTTGGTACGGGGTGCGGCCGGTGCGGTGCGGGTGCTGCTCGGGCAGGAGCCGGCCGACGTGCTGGGCGGCCGGGCCGCATCCTGGGTGGACGGCGCGACCGGTCCCGAGGCGCGACAGACGCTCGGACGGGCGCTGGTCGGTCTGCTGACGGCTGCGGAGGGGCTGTTCGACTCCGCGCCGCAGGCGCTGGAACCGGTGCTGGAGCGGGTCACCTCGTTGCCCGACGATGCCTTCCTGGACCGGCTGCCCGCGTTGCGCGGAGGGCTCGACACGCTCAGCCCGGCCGCCCGGGACCGGCTGCTGGCCCTGGTCGAGGAGCGCCTGGGCACCCGGCTCGCCGCGCTGCCCGAGGAGGCCGGGCCCGCCGTGCTCGCCGGCTGGGTGCGCGCGGACCTCGCGGCGCGCGCGGCACTCGCCCGTCGCGGTCTTCTCCCTCCGGCCCCCGCGGAACCCCCGATGTCCTTGGAAGCCACGGACGTCGCACCGCCGCCCACGGCCCCGGAGCGGCTCCTCACCACGACCAGCCCGCCCCGCACCCTCGCCCCCGCCGAGCGCTGGCGGCTGCTCCTCGGCCGCCCCGGCAACGGCGGCCTGACCGGGCGCGGTGCCCGACTCGCCACCGCCCTGGACGAGTTGTACGGCAGCGGCCACGGCGAGGGCTCCGGCCCGGGCCTGGACAGCCGGGGCAGCAGGGGCGGCCGCGAGGCCCCGTACCCCGGGGTGCGGGAGTGGGCCGAGGAACTGGAGTCGCTGTTCGGCCCCGGCATACGCGAGGAGGTGCTGGCCGCCGCCGTCGCGCAGGGCCGTACCGACGTCCTGGAGACGATCGCCCCGGCCGCGGTCCGCCCGTCCGTCGACCTGCTGCGCACCGTGCTGGACCACGCGGGCGGCCTGCCGGAGGCCAGGGTGGCCCGGTTGCGCCCGCTGGTGCGGCGCCTGGTGGACGAGCTGAGCCGGGAGTTGGCCACCAGGCTGCGCCCGGCCCTGACCGGGATCGCCGTGCCGCGCCCGTCCCGCCGCCCGGGCGGCGGGCTGGACCTTGACCGGACCATCCGGGCCAACCTGGCCACCGCCCGTCCCGCGCCGGACGGCGGCACGCTGATCGTGCCCGAGCGCCCGGTCTTCCGGACCAGGGCGCGCCAGGCCAACGACTGGCGGCTGATCCTGGTCGTGGACGTCTCCGGCTCGATGGAGGCCTCCACGGTGTGGGCCGCGCTGACGGCCTCGATCCTGGCCGGGGTGCCCTCGCTGAGCACCCACTTCGTCGCCTTCTCCACGGAGGTCCTGGACCTCACGGAGCGGGTGGACGATCCGCTGAGCCTGCTGCTGGAGGTGAGGGTCGGCGGCGGCACCAGCATCGCGAGCGGGCTGCGCTACGCCCGGGAGCTGGTGACGGTGCCGTCCCGCACGCTGATCGCGGTGGTCAGCGACTTCGAGGAGGGCGGGCCGGTCAGCGGCCTGCTGGCCCAGACCCGGGCACTGGTGGACTCCGGTGTGCACCTGCTCGGCTGTGCGGCGCTGGACGACACCGGGACGGCCCGCTACTCGAAGGCGGTCGCGGGCCGACTGGTCGCGGCCGGAATGCCCGTGGCGGCGTTGAGCCCGCTGGAACTGGCCCGCTGGGTGGGGGAGAAGGTGCGATGAGCATGACGGCGCGGACGAGTGACTGGCCGGGCGTGCGGCCCGAGGTGGTCGCCGAGGTGGTGGCCGGGCTGAGCGCCCGGCTGCAGAAGCGGCTGGACGGCGCGGCGGCGAAGCTGGCGGAGCGGCCGGTGGCCCGGGCGGGCGACGAGTGGCGGGTGGAGGTGGACGAGGAGACCGTGCTCGTGCTGCACGCACCGGGCGGGGTGATCGCCGGGGAGGCCGATGTCCGCTGTGGCTGTCTGCTCGCCCCGGCCTGCGTGCACCGGGCCGCCGCCGTCACCCTCTGCCCGCTCGCCGAGGCCGAGCCCGAGCCCGAGCCTGTGGTCGAGCCCGAGCCCGAGCCCGAGCCCGGGAACGACACCGGGACGGCAGCCGCGGCAGGCCGGGAAGGAGCCCGGGAAACTCCCGAGGAGTCGACCGGCCAACCGGCCCCCGCCCCCCTCGCCGCCGCCGAACTCGCCGCCGTCCGCCACCTCCACGGCGCCGCGGCCGCCGTGCTGGCGGCCGGGGTGAGCGGCGCGGGCGCCGTCTCCCAGGCCGAGCTGCTGCGGGCCGCCCACCGGGCGCGCCTCGCGGGGCTGCACCGCCCGGCCGCGGCGGCCGTCACCGTCGCCACCCGGGTCCGGGCGGCGCGCTCCGGCGCGCCCGACCACCGCCTGGTGGACCTGGTGGCCGGCCTGCGCGAACTGCTCGGCCTCACCACCGCTCTGGCCGCGGGTACCACCCCGGTCGCCGAGCTGCGCGGCACCGCGCGCCAGGCCTACCGGGAGGAGGGCGGTCTGCGTCTCTACGGCCTGTTCGCCGAGCCGGTGCTGACGGCCACCCATGCCGGCGCGGTCAGCTGGGCGGTGGACGCCGACGGACGCCTCAGCACGATCGCCGAGGTGATGCCGCACGACGACGCGGCGTCCGCCGCCCCGCAGGCGCTCGGGGCGGGCAACCGGACGGTCCGGCTGGGCGACACCGCGCTCAGCCACCGCGAGTTCAGCCGCACCGGGTTGGCCGTCCAGGGCGCGACCAGGTCCACCGGCGGTCGGCTGGGCGCCGGTGCCTCGGTACGGGCGGTCCGCGCGGCGGGCGCGGCGTGGACGGCGGAGCCGGCCTCCCGGCTGTGGTCCGAACCGGCACCCGCCCAGGTGGCCCGGGCGCTGGCGGCGCAGGAGCTGCCCTACGAGAGCCGCCCGGCCGGGAGCGACCTGCTGTTCCTGGACGTCACCCTGCTGGGCACCGCCCCCACCGGCCCTGGCGGGACGCCGCAACTGCTGGCGCGCTGCACGACGGACGGCCCGACCGGCGGCCCGACCGGCGATCCGGCGGCCGGCGGTCCGGTGATCGTCCTGCGCCCGGCGCACGAGCACCCCGGCCTGCCGTTCCGGGCCAACCTCGCGCTGCTCGCCACCGCGCCCGGTCTGCGGCTGCGGGTGATCGGCCGCCTGGAGCGCGCGGACCGTCCGGAGCTGCGCCTGCTCGCGATCGGCACGCCGCCGGACGCCTCCGACCCGCTCGCCCTGCCCGCGGACCGGGCGGCCAGGGTCAACCTCGGCCTCGAACGCCTCCAGACCGCCGACCTCGCAGCGCCCGCGGCCTCCGCCCCCGGGCCCGCGACGGCCTCTGCCCCCGGGCTCGGCCTGGCGGACGAGCCGACGGCCCCGGCGCCGTACGGCCCGCCCGTCCATGTGCTCGGCCGCCGGGTCGAGCAGACGGTCACCAGCGGCCGGCACGCCCTCGCCCCGAGCGAGGCCTCGGCGGCGGCCGACCGCGGTCTGCTGCGCGCCGCGGGGCTGGCCACCGCCGCCGAGCTCCTCGACGGTCTGCGGGCCGCCGCGGTCAACCGGGACCGCGACGTCTTCGGCCGGATCGTCACGGACGACCACGAGGCCTTCGCCACCGCCTGGCTGACCGCCGCCTCCTACACCGAGGAGCTGGCCACGGCGCTGTGTGCGGCGGCCTGGTCCGGGGAGGGGTGAGGGCCGCCCGGGTGGAGGCAGGGGGAGTGTGGCTCCGTGCTCCGGTCGGCGCCCTGAGCGTCGGCCGGGCAGGGTTTCACCGGAGTCGGCCGGAACCGAGCGGGCACGGAAGGCAGCCTCCCCGCGGACGGGGAGTCCCCTTGCTGCCGACTGCTCCACGAGGTGTCCCGGCACCGTCACGGCTGAGGCCCCGGAGCAGCGGTCGTCGGAGCGAGGACCCGGCAGGGGTATACGTCGAACTATTTGCACAGACCGATATTCCGCGCCAACTGGCATACTTGTCCCAGGAAGACACCGGAGGAGCTCTCGCGCAGGGCCTCGTCCGGCGCACGGTACGCCCAGCGCGACGGAAGGGTAGGCGAGTCATGGGAATCCGCGACGATGCGGCCGAGGTCCGGGCCCGTGGCTGGCGGACGCTCGCCGCGCTGCACGGCATGATCGACACCGCGCTGGAGAAGGCGCTCCAGGCCGAGTTCAAGCTCTCGGTGGTCGAGTACACGGTGCTGGAGGCGCTCTCCCGCCAGGACGGCTGGCACATGCGGATGCAGCAGCTGGCCCGCGCGGCGGCGCTGAGCAGCAGCGCGACCACCCGGCTGGTGAGCCGTCTGGAGGACCGGGGCCTGCTCAGCCGCTTCCTCTGCGCGGACGACCGGCGCGGCATCTACACCGAGCTGACGCCCGAGGGTCGCGACCTGCTGACAGCCGCCCGCCCGGTGCACGACGCCGCCCTGGAGACGACGCTGGCCGAGGCCACCGAGGTCCCCGAGCTCGCCCCGCTGGTCGAGTCGCTCGCCGAGCTCCACCCGGCCCACACCAACGCCTGAGCCCACACCAACGCCTGAGCCCACACCAACGCCTGAGCCAACCGCCCACGCTTGACCCAACGCCCATGCCTGAGCCCGGACCGGCGCCTGAGGCCGATGCGGCCTGCCCGTGCAGGGGCCCGCGCAGGCCCCGCCCCGGCCCGACTGCTCCGGCAGCCGGCCGAGGCCGCGCCAGGGCACGGTGTGCCGCGCCGTCACTGCTGTTCCTCGGCTCCCCGGACGACGTTGCGGGCCCGCCGCGGCAGGACCCGCGGGGTGCCCGGTTCGCCGTCGGGGCCGCCGCCAGGGCCGTTGTCGGGCAGCGCCGCGGTGCCGTGGTCCACCGTGGGACTGCCCGACAGTTCGTACATGCGCGGCAGTACGGGACGGGGCACGACCACCGCGCCGGGCAGTCCGGGGATCTCGGCACCGACCGGAAGGCCCCCGTTGGCAGGTGCGTCGGTGCGGACGGCACCGCCGACCCCCGCGGCGCCCGGACCGGCGACGTCCGTGGTGCGCGCCGCCGGGGCCTGGGGCGTGACCGGGGCGTAGGGGACGGCAGGAGCTCCCGGGGCGCCGAAGGGCCCCGGAGCCCCCTGGCCACCGCCCGGCAGTCCGCCGGACCCGGCGGCCGTCGCGCCCGCCGGCGC
>NZ_JBHVFE010000220.1:0-14319 GCF_042801945.1 Kitasatospora sp. NPDC057542 | reverse complement strand
GTCGGTCACCGGGCGGGCCGCGAGAGCCTGGGGCCTGAGGACGGGCCCCCGGGCTCAGGAGTGGCCGAGCTCCTCGGCCGGGGCGTCGGGTTCGACGGAGCCGGAGGCGCGGTCCGGGTGCAGCGGGAGCGGCTCGACCACCAGCTCGTCCAGGATCAGCTCGGACGGCGCCGGCGGAGCCGGGATGACGGCCGCCTCGGAGTGTCCGCCGCAGCCGTACGCGAAGGAGACGATCTGGCCGTCGGCCGGGCCGAACTCGTTGCCGCACACGCCGAAGGCCTGCCCGAGCGAGCCGCCGATCGGGATCAGGAAGCCGCAGCTCGCGCACGAGGCCGGGGCGGCCTGCGCCATCGCGGTCTGCGAGCCGTGGGACTTCTCCCAGCGCTCGGCGGCCAGGTGCAGGCCGAGCCGGGAGAGCACCCGGCTGCGGCCGAGGCCCAGCTCCTCGGCGACGGCGTTGATCCGGGCACGGGCCGGGGCGGGCTGGACGTGCGGGTCGGTGACGACCAGGTCCTCGTCGTCCGCCAGGGCGACCGCGGAGTTCGGCGCGGGCTCGTCCTCGCCGCTCCAGCCGGCCTCCAGCCGCAGGTCGTCGGCGCCGGTGGGCAGCAGGTCGCCCGGGCCCATGTCGCCGGGGCGCAGCCGGTCGCTCCACGGCACCCACTCGGGGGCGAGGACCGCGTCGTCGCCGGGCAGCAGCACGACCTCGTCCAGGGTGACGTTCTTGGCGCGCGGCGCACGGGCGACGGTGACCGCCCAGTGCCAGCCGCGGTAGGCCGCGTCCAAGCACTCGAAGGTGTGGGTGACGACGCGGTCGGCGTCCGCCTGGACGCCGAGGTGCGGCCCGACGGCCTCCGCCCCGACGGCCTCCTCGGCTGCCCGGCGGGCGAGTTCGACGGCCTCGGCACAGAGCCGGTCGGGGGTACGGCTTCGCATCGCAGCACTCACGGCGTCGATTCTCTCCCAGTTCTTCTGTCGCCCACGGCGTGTTGCCTGTTCCGTCGCGGCTTGGTGTCCCTCGTCCATTCTGCGCGACCGGGAGCCCCCTCGGGTACCGGCCGCGCCGCTCGACCGGCCTGCCGGCGCCCCGGCGCCCCGGCGGGTCGACCCTGGGCAGGCTACCCGCCGGTCGGTGCCCCGGCACAGTCCGGGGCGGACACGGCCGTTCCGGGGCCGCGCCGAACGGAGTCCGGTCCCGCGTCGGCTCGGCGATTCTGGGGCAGGATGGGCTTGTGGCGGACCATGACCCGTCGCAGCACGTACTGCGCGCCCCGCAAGCCGGCAGCCCCGACCGGACGGACGCCGTGCTGCGACAGCAGCCTCCGGTCCCCGGCGCGGACGAACCGCAGCCGGCGGGCGCCCCCGAGGCGTCCGCGGCCCCCGTGGACCTGCACGAGGCCGTGGCCCTGGACGCCCCCGACCGGGCCCTGCCGGAGCCGGACGAGGTGGAGGCCCCCGAGCCCCGCCGGCACTTCCTGATCCGCACCGCCTCCGCCGCCGGCTCCCGCACCGGCAAGGTGGTGCACGGCACCGGCCGGCGGATCCGCCGGGCCACCGCCGCCGAGGGCGCGGGCGAGTCCGGTCTCGCGAAGCTGATCGAGCTGCACGCGCTCAACTCCTTCGGCGACATGCTGATCACCGTCGCGCTGGCCTCCACCATCTTCTTCTCGGTGCCCACCGGCGAGGCCCGCGGCCGGGTCGCGCTCTACCTGCTGATCACGATGGCCCCGTTCGCCCTCCTGGCCCCGGTGATCGGCCCGCTGCTGGACCGCCTGCCGCACGGCCGCCGGGCGGCCATGGCGATGGCCATGCTGGCCCGCGCGGTGCTGGCCTGGACGATGGCCGGGGTGATCGTCGGCGGCGGCATCGCGCTCTACCCGGCGGCGCTCGGCGTGCTGGTCGCGTCCAAGGCCTACGGCGTGGTGCGCAGCGTGGTGGTGCCCCGGCTGCTGCCGAGCCGGCTGTCCCTGGTGAGGGCGAACTCCCGGGTCACCCTGGCCGGGCTGCTGGCCACCGGCGTGGCGGCCGGGGTGGGCGGGCTGCTGCACCTGATCGGGCCCGGCTGGCCGCTGCGCGGCGCCTTCCTGGTGTTCGTGATCGGCACCCTGATGGCCTTCCACCTGCCGCCCGCGGTGGACTCCGCCAAGGGCGAGCAGCGCGCCGTCCTGCACGCCGAGGTGCACGGCGAGGGCTCGCACCTGATCCACCACAGGCCGTCGCCGGTCAAGGCCTCGCTGCGCACGGTCGGCCCCTCGGTGATCCTGGCGCTGCGGGCGATGTCGGCGATGAAGTGGCTGGTCGGCTTCCTGGTGATGTTCCTGGCCTTCCTGCTGCGGGAGGAGCCGGTCGGCGGGCTGCAGCCGACGGCGGCGCTGGGCCTGGTGGCGCTGGCCGCCGGGACGGGCAACGCGCTGGGCTCGGTGCTCGGCTCCTGGCTGCGCACCCGGGGCCCGGAGGCGACGGTCACCGCGATGCTGCTGATGGCGACCTGCGCGACGGCGTCGGCGGCCCTCTGGTACGGCGTGGTGACGGTGGCTCTGGTCGCCGGGGTGGCCGGGATGGCGGCCTCGCTGGGCAAGCTCTCGCTGGACGCCCTGATCCAGCGGGATGTCCCGGAGACGGTGCGGACCTCGGCGTTCGCCCGTTCGGAGACCCTGATGCAGTTGTCCTGGGTGGCCGGCGGCGCGGTCGGCATCCTGTTGCCGCTGAACGGGAAGGTGGGCCTGTCGATCGCCGCCGGGGTGGTCGCCCTGGTGCTGCTGTGGACGCTGCGCTCGCTCTTCCGGGTGGGCCTGCGGCGGCACCCGACGGCACCCAGGGTGGCCTGACCGGAGCGGGCCTGCAACACGCGGTGCCGACCCCCGCGTCGCGTGACCGACCAGGCCCGGTAGATTCTGACGTATGAGCCTCAATTCCCGTGCCATCGCCGCCCTCGGCGCCGTCGTCGTGGTCGGCGCCGCCACGGTGGGCACCTCCGTCGCCATCGCCGCCGGCCAGACCGAGCACATCTCCCACCAGGCCACGCTCACGGTCGGCAACTCCTCGGTCGTCGCACAGCCGCTGTGCTGGAACGGCGGCAGCCCGCTCACCGAGGACCAGCAGCAGCAGTGCCAGGAGGACGCGACCAAGGCGCTGAAGGCGGGCACGCTGCCCTCCTCGGACGTCGTGGGGAGCGACCGGGTCGGTGTCGGTGTCTCGCCGAACGTGGCCGACACGGGCTGGTGGGCCTTCACCAACGGCGGCTCGGCCAACCAGGGCGGCCGCTACAGCCTGTTCTCGGCCTCCAAGGGCCAGACCTGGTCCGGTGCCCAGGCGGCGGGCAAGCTGCTGAACTCCAGCGGCAAGACCGTGGTGACCGTGGTCGAGGGCGACCCGAACCAGGAGGCCCCGATCGCCGTCTGGTACTTCCAGCTGAACAGCAAGGACAACAGCTGACGGTCCGGCGATGACCGCGCACGCCGTCGCCGACGGCCAGGGCGAGCAGTCGGGCCCCGCACGGGCCCGGCTGCTCGTCGTCGTCGCGGTGGCCGCCGAGGCCGAGGCCGTGCTGCGCGGCCTGCCCGGCGGGGCCGCCGCGCTGCCGCTGCCCGGCGGCACGCTGCACCGCGCCGAACAGGTGCCGGTGGACGTCCTGGCCGCCGGGGTCGGTCCGGCCGCCTCCGCTGCCGCCGCCTCCGCCGCGCTGGCGGCCCACCCGTACGCCCTGGCCGTCTCGGCCGGGATCGCCGGCGGCTTCGCCCCGCACGCCCCGGTCGGCGCCACCGTGCTGGCCGACGCGATCGTGGCCGCCGACCTCGGCGCCGAGACCCCCGGGGGCTTCGCCGACGTCACCGAGCTGGGCTTCGGCACCGTCCGGCACACCCCGCCGCCGGCGGCCGTCGCACTGGCCGCGCAGGCGCTGGGCGGCCCGGGCCTCACCGTCGGCCCGGTGCTGACCGTCTCCACCGTCACCGGCAGCGCCCGGCGGGCCGCCGAGCTGGCCGCCCGCCACCCGGGCGCCGCGGCCGAGGCGATGGAGGGCTTCGGCGTGGCCGAGGCCGCCGCCCGGTACGGCGTGCCGGCCCTCGAACTGCGCACCGTGTCCAATCCGGTGGGCCCGCGCGACCGGGCCGCCTGGCGGATCGCAGAGGCGTTGGCCGCCCTGGAGCGGGCCTTCGCCGCGCTGCCCGTCCACGAACTGGCTGCCTGGCCACGAACCGATCGAGGAGGCCGGCCGTGGCTGAACGGCTGAGCATCGCGTACTCGCCCTGCCCGAACGACACCTTCGTCTTCCACGCCTGGGCGCACGGCCTGGTGCCCGGGGCGGACGCCCCCGAGGTGACCTTCGCCGACATCGACGTCACCAACGGCCTCGCCGAGCGCGGCGAGCTGGACGTGCTGAAGATCAGCTACGGCGCGCTGCCCTGGGTCCTGGAGCAGTACGCCCTGCTGCCCTGCGGCGGCGCGCTGGGCCGCGGCTGCGGCCCGCTGGTGCTCACCCTGCCGGGCGTGGGCTCCCCCGCCGACCTCGCCGGGAAGACCGTCGCGGTGCCCTCCGAGCGCTCCACCGCCTACCTGCTGTTCCGGCTCTGGGCGGCGAAGGCGGTGCCGGGCGGCTTCGGCGAGATCGTCGTCCTGCCGTTCCACGAGATCATGCCCGCCGTCCGGGACGGCCGGGTGGACGCCGGCCTGGTGATCCACGAGGCCCGCTTCACCTACCGGCAGTACGGCCTGCACAGCCTGGCCGACATGGGCGAGGCCTGGGAGCAGGAGACCGGCCTGCCGATCCCGCTGGGCGCGATCGTCGCCAGGCGCTCGCTCGGCACCGAGCGGCTGCGGGCGATCGGCGACGCGATCCGCGCCTCCGTCCGGCAGGCCTGGGCGGACCCGGCGGCGAGCCGTGAGTACGTGCTGGCGCACGCCCAGGAGATGGACCTGGACGTCGCCGAGCAGCACATCGGGCTGTACGTCACCGAGTTCACCGAGGACCTCGGCGAGGAGGGCTACGCGGCCGTCCGCGCGCTGCTCACCCGGGCCGCCGCGGAGGGGCTGGTGCCCCCGCTCGACCCGGGTGCGCTCACGTTCGGGTGATCCCTCCCGGCTTCGGGTGATCCCTCTCCCGACGCCTCAGACGTCGAACTGGTCGGCCACCGCGCGCAGCAGGCCGGCCAGCTTCTGGCCGGTCGGCTTGGCGGGGTAACGCCCGCGCTGGAGGCCGGGCAGCACCGCGTCCAGCGTGGTGATCAGGTCCTGGACGATCGGCGCCATGTCGTCGGCGCTCCGGCGCTGGGCGGCGGCCACCGAGGGCAGCGCGTCCAGCAGCTGCACGGCCATCGCCTGGTCCCCGCGGTGCCCGGCGACCACGCCGAACTCGACCCGCTGGCCCGGCTTCAGCGACGTGACACCGTCGGGCAGCGCCTTGGTGTGGACGAAGACGTCGCCGCCGTCGTCGCGCGACAGGAAGCCGAAGCCCTTCGTCTCGTTGAACCACTTGACCTGGCCGGTGGGCATCTCGAACAGTCCTCGAATGGGTGTGAGGGATCCCGGCCCGGGCCGGGGATCACTGGGTGGTGGGAAAGGCGGCCGACCTCGGCTCGGCGCCCGTGGGCGCTCATGGTCGGCACGCGGTCAGGAAGCAGACTAACCGTCCGTCACTGCCTCATCCGCGTTCCGCGAGGGATCCGCGTTCCGAGGCCCGTTCGGGGCGGCGGCGGGAACGGGATCTCGCGGTCACGGGCAACCCGGCACTGGCACGGCCGGGGCGCGGCTCCGCGCGGTCCATCGGCTCACACCCCCCGGGTCTGAGGACGCGGGGCGCACCTGTAGCGCCCCTCGGCACCCCGTGCATACCCCCGCTCAACAGGGATCAAAACGTTCAGCTGCCGGGAAACTGCGCAACGTGACCGGGCCGCTCCGGTGGGCCGCCCCGGCTGCCGCTCTGCCAGACTGGGGGCAGTTCCGACCGGCCCGTAGGAGTGAGCAGACGTGAGCAGCCAGAGCGCCGACCCCGGCGACGTGTACGTCAAGGCCGGGGCGATCGTCTTCGGTCTCGGCGCACTCGCCACCCTGGTCACCTTCGTCCCGCTGTTCCTGCACCTGACGCCGCTGCCGACGGCCGCGTACTGGCTGAGCATGCTGATGCCGGCCGGCTTCCTGGCCGCGCTGACCGGGCTGCTGCTGAACGCACGGGACCAGCGCCGCCGGATCGGGCCCTGAGGGCCGCTGCGACCGTGGTCTAGCCGCGCCCGGCCAGGTGCCCGGCGAGCCAGTCCGGGAAGCCGGTGAGGTCCGCCAGCACCACGTCCGCGCCCGCCTCGCGCAGCTCCTCCGCGCTGTACGGGCCGGTGGGCACGCAGACCGCGACGGCGTCCGCGTGCCGGGCGCCCCGGATGTCGCCGAGGTGGTCGCCGACGTAGACGCTCGCGCCGTGCTCGCGCAGCGCCTCGCCCTTGGTCTCCGCCCACAGGTCGCCGATCACGGTGTCCACGGCCAGCCCGGCGTGCTCCAGGTGGAGGCGGGCGTTCGGCTCGTACTTGCCGGTGATCACCGCGACCCGGCCGCCGTGGGCGCGGACCGCCTCGACGGCGGCGTGCGCGCCGGGCAGGGCCACGGTCGGGGCGAAGGCGTGGTCGCGGTAGAGCTCGCGGTAGCGGTCGACGACCCGCTCCGCCTCGTCCTCCGGGAACCAGTTGCGGATCTCGTCCAGCAGCGGCGGGCCCAGCCGGGTGACCGCCAGGTCGGCGTCGATGTAGGTGCCGGTCTCGGCGGAGAGCGCCAGGTAGGTGGCTCGGACACCCGGCCGGGTGTCCAGCAGCGTCATGTCGAGGTCGAAGCCGACGGTGAGCTGAGCGGGTGGCGTCGCGGGCATGCCGCCAGGCTACCCAACGGGTGCCGCGGCCACGAGGCAATTTGCCCGGGCTTCGCAGCTGAACTTAGGTTTACCTGAGTTGTCTGCGGAGAGGGCCCATGACCGACACCAGCGCACCACCCGGTGCGCCCCGCGCGCCGTACCGCGCGCCGCGGCGCCGAATACTGTGGCTCGCCGCCGCACTCGCCGTCCTGGCCGCCGCGGTGCTGCTGAGCCTGGCGGTCGGCAGCCGGACCATCCCGTTCGGCGACACGCTCGACGCCCTGCTGCGCGGCGGCGACACCGCCGACGCCGTGGTGGTCCGCGAGCTGCGGGTGCCTCGCACCGTCGTCGGGCTGGCCGTCGGCGCGGCGCTCGGACTGGCCGGGGCCGTCATGCAGGGCCTGACCCGCAACCCGATCGCCGACCCCGGCATCCTCGGCGTCTCCCAGGGCGCGGCGGCCGGCGTGGTGGTCGCCATCTCCGGCTTCGGCGTCTCCACCCTCACCGGGTACGTCTGGTTCGGCTTCGCCGGCGCGGTGGTCGCCACCGTGCTGGTGTACGGGCTCGCCGGGCGCGGCCGGGGCGGGGCCACGCCGATCAAGCTGGCGCTGGCCGGCTCGGCGACGTCCGCCTTCATCGCCTCGCTCAACACCCTGGTGCTGACCACCGACGCGGCCACCATGGACCAGTTCCGCTTCTGGCACGTCGGCTCGCTCTCCGGGCGGACCTCGGACGTGGCCTGGCAGCTGCTGCCGTTCCTGGCCGTCGGCACGGTGCTGGTGGTCGCGGTGGCACGCGGACTGGACGCGCTCGCGCTCGGCGACGACACCGCGAAGGGGCTGGGCGCCAGGACCGGCCTGGTCCGGGCGGTCGGCGCGCTCGGCGCGACCGTCCTGACCGGCTCGGCGGTCGCGGCGGCCGGCCCGATCGCGTTCGTCGGCCTCGCCGTTCCGCACGCGGCCCGCGCGGTGGCCGGCGCCGACCACCGCTGGATCCTCGCCTTCTCCGCCGTCCTCGGCCCGGCGCTGCTCCTGCTCGCCGACACCCTCGGCCGGGTCCTGTTCCCCCCGTCCGAGGTCCCGGCGGGCGTCATGACGGCCCTGGTCGGCGTCCCGGTGCTGGTGGCCCTGGTCCGCCGCCGGAAGGTGGTGGCGGCATGAGTTCCGTCCCCGGCACGGGTTCCGTCCCCGGCACGGGTTCCGTCTCCCTGCGGGGCTACTCCGTCGTCCGGGCCGGGCGGGCGTCGTTCCTGGTGCACCGGCGCTCGGTCGCCGTCGCCGCCGGGCTGCTGGCGGCGCTGGCGGCGACGGTGGTGGCCTCGCTCTGCCTGGGCGAGTCCACCGTCCCGCCGGGCGAGGTGGTCAAGGTGGTGCTCGGGCAGCCGAGCCCGCACGAGCTGGTGGTCGGCGAGTTCCGGCTGCCCCGGGTGGTGGTCGGGCTGCTGGTCGGCCTGGCACTCGGGCTGGCCGGGGCACTGATCCAGACCGTCGCCCGCAATCCGCTGGCCAGCCCCGACGTGGTGGGCGTGACCTGGGGCGCGACCGCGACCGTGGTCGGCCTGATGGCGTACGGCGTGGTCGGCTCGACCGGTCAGGCCCCGTACGCGGCGGTGGCCGGCGGCCTGGTGGCCGGGCTGCTGGTGTACGCGCTGGCCTGGCGGCGCGGCCTGCACGCGCAGCGCTTCGTGCTGATCGGCATCGGGATCAGCGTCGCGCTGTCCTCCCTCACGTCCGTCTTCCTCACCAAGGGCGACGGCTTCCAGGCCCAGGCCGCCAAGGTCTGGATGACCGGCAGCCTGAACGGCGCCGGCTACGACCAGGCCGGCTGGCTCGCCCGGGTGCTGCTCGCCGCCCTGCCGGTCGCGCTGTGGGCGGCCCGCGCCCAGCGGTCGATCTCCTTCGACGACGCCACCGCCGTCGGCCTCGGCCTGCACCTGGACCGGATCCGCCTCGGCATGGCGCTGCTGGGCATCGTGCTGGCCTCGTGCGCGGCCGGGGCCGCCGGGCCGGTGGACTTCGTCGCGCTGATGGCCCCGCAGATCGCGCTGCGGCTGGCCCGCTCGGCGCAGGTCCCGCTGTTCTGCTCGGCGCTGACCGGCGCGCTGGTGGTGGTCCTCGCCGACCTGATCGCCCGGCGGCTGCTGGCTCCGACCGAGCTGCCGGTGGGCGTGGTGACCGGCATGGTCGGCGCGCCGTACCTGATGTGGCTGCTGATCCGATCCCGCCGTGGAGGTTCCTGATGTCCGCTCACCGTCTGGAGGCCCGGGGCCTCACCCTGGCCTACGAGGCGCGCACGGTCGTCGAGGACCTGGACGTGGCCGTCCCGGACGGGCGGGTGACGGTGATCGTCGGCCCGAACGCGTGCGGCAAGTCGACCCTGCTGCGGGCCCTCGGCCGGCTGCTGAAGCCGGTCCGGGGCGCGGTGCTGCTGGACGGCGAGGAGCTGGCGCGGATCCCGACCAAGCGGATCGCCCAGCGGCTCGGCCTGCTGCCGCAGTCGCCGACCGCCCCCGAGGGCATCTCGGTGGCGGACCTGGTCGCGCGCGGCCGCCAGCCGCACCAGAGCTGGTGGCAGCAGTGGTCGCCGGAGGACGAGGCGGCGGTCGCGGAGGCGCTGGAGCGCACCTCCACCGCCGAGCTGGCCGAGCGGAGCATGGACGAGCTGTCCGGCGGCCAGCGCCAGCGCGCCTGGATCGCGATGGCGCTCGCCCAGGGCACCGACATCCTGCTGCTGGACGAGCCGACCACCTACCTGGACATCGCGCACCAGGTGGAGGTGCTGGACCTGGTCCGCCGGCTGAACGTCGAGCGCGGCCGGACCGTCGTCGCGGTGCTGCACGACCTCAACCAGGCCGCCCGGTACGCGGACCACCTGGTGGCGATGCGGGACGGCCGGGTGGTGGCGCAGGGCCCGCCCGGGGACGTGGTGACGGCCGAGCTGGTGCGGCAGGTGTTCGGGCTGGACTCGGTGGTGGTGCCGGACCCGGTGACCGGCACGCCGCTGGTCGTGCCGGGCGCCCCGTGGGCGGCGCGGGAGGCGACGGCGCGGGCCTGAGGAGTCGGGGGCCCGAAGAGGTGGGGGCCTGAGGAGTCGGGGGAGCGCGCTCGGCGGCACTCCCTCGCCTGACGGAACTCGCACTTAACGGAACTTTAGCCACCATTTCGGACATAATCGACGGCACCCAGCCCCGCCGCCAGAGGACCACCGATGCCCCGGATCTCCCGCCGCACCCTCCTCGCCGGTCTCGGTGGAGCCGCGCTCACGGCGGTCACCGGCTGCACCGACAGGCAGCCGACCCCGGAGACCGCGGACGGCCTCGCCACTGGCGCCTCGCCGTCCCCGACCCCGCTGCCGCCGGTGACCGTGAACGCCGCCACCGGCCCGGTGGTGGTGCCGGGCGCGCCGATGCGGGTGATCGTGCTGGACACCGACGTGCTCGACTCCGCGCTGACCCTCGGCATCACCCCGGTCGGCGCCGCGCTCCCGGCCCGCGACACCCGCTACCCCGAGTACTGGCCGGCCTCCCGGACGACCGGAATCCGGCTGGTCGGCCCGGCCGGCGCGCCCGACCTGCCGACCGTACGGGCGCTGCGGCCGGACCTGATCCTCTCCAACCAGGCCCGCGACGGCGACCGCTACGAGCAGCTGCGGGAGATCGCCCCGACCGTGCTCACCCAGACCACCGGAGCGCCCTGGAAGGCCGACTTCCAGCTGCACGCCCAGGCGCTGAACCGGGAGGCGGCCGGGGCGGCCTTCGCCGGCGCGTACCAGAAGCACGCCGGGCAGGTGGCCCAGGCCCTGGCGGCGGCGAGGCTGTCGGGGCGCAGGGTGAGCCTGGTGCGGTTCGTGGAGGGCGGCGGAATCCGGGTGTTCGGCCGGCAGAGCTTCCCCGGGACGGTGCTCGCCGACGCCCAGGTGGGCCGGCCGGACGCGCAGAACGTCGACCAGTCGGACGTCGAGGTCCCGCCGGACCAGCTCGCCAGGGCCGACGGCGATCTGCTGCTGTACGCGACGTACGGCGATCCGGAGCGGTCGGGCGCCAACGCCGTGCTGGCGAGCCCGGCTTGGCAGGCGCTGTCGGCGGTGAAGGGGCACCGGGCGTTCCCGGTGGACGACCAGTTGTGGTTCCAGGGGATCGGGTACACCGGGGCCAACTACGTGCTGGACGAGCTGCAACGCTTCCTGGGGGCGTAGGGCCCCGACTCAGCGCGTCCCGGCGTAGCGGGCCGGGGAGACGCCGACGGCGGCGGTGAAGTCCCGGGTCAGGTGGGCCTGGTCCGCGTAGCCCAGCTCGACGGCGAGCGCGGCCAGATCCAACTCGCCGTCGGTACGGGCGCGTTCGGCGGCCTCGTGCAGGCGGGCGCGGCGCAGCACCCACTTCGGGGAGGCGCCGACGTACTCGGCGAACAGGCGCTGGAGGCGGCGGACGGTCAGGCCCAGCTCGGCGGCCAGCTCGTCCACCCGGCACAGGTCCGGCGTGCCGGTGATCCGGTCCACCATGGCGGCGACCTCGGCGGCGACCGGGTCGGGCGCGGGCAGCCGGGGGCGCAGGAAGGCGTCGACGAGGGCGGCGGGGCTGCCGGGCGCCCCGAGGATCTCCGCGGTGAGCCGGTCGGCCTCGGGCCCGAAGTACTCGGCGGCGGGCACGGACCGGTCGGCCAGCCCGCTCACCGGGTGCCCGGCGAGCGGGCGGAAGGCGCCGGGGCGGAACCGCACGCCCAGCACGTGCCCGGCACCCTCCAGGCGGCGGACGAAGAGCGAGCGGTCCACCCCGTACACGCGCGCTCGCGGGGCCTCGAAGACCAGGTGGACGTTGGGGTGGGCGAGCACCTTCTGCTCGTACGGCGGCAGGCCGTGCAGGTCCCAGCGGACCAGCCAGTAGTACTCGACGAACCGTGCCACGGCGGGGTCGGGCGCGAGCCGGTCCACGGTGATCAGCTCGGCCGCCCGGGCGGGGTGGAGCACACCGCGGCCGAGGTCGGGAGAGTCCGGGGAGTCCATGACGGCCAGGCTAGGGCCTGGACGTCGCGTTTCTTCAAGACCGACCGGTGCGCCCCGGCCAGAATCGGCGCCATGAACGCCCACCCGATGCACCCGTTCCTGGCCCGCGCCGCCTCCGCCGCGGCCGGTGTCGCCGCCACCGTTCCGGCCGGCCAGGCGCTGGACGCGCCGACGCCCTGCGCGGAGTTCGACACCCGCGCGCTGATCAACCACTGGGTGCTCTACAGCTCGCACGGCCTGGAGCACCGGGCCCGGCGGGTCGAGCTGCCCGGGGAGCTGAGCTCGCGGGACTTCGCCGCCGAGGCCGACTGGAGCTCGGCGTACGCGGCCCAGCTGGAGCGCGCCGTCGCGGCCTGGGCCGACCCGGCGGCCTGGGAGGGGGACGTCGACCTCGGCGGCGCCCCGGTGCCGGCGGTCGGGATCGCCCGGATGCTGGTCCTGGAGCTGCTGCTGCACGGCTGGGACGCGGCCCGGGCGACCGGCGGGCGGATCGAGGTCGACGAGGAACTCGCGCTGCTGGCCGGGGAGATCGTGGCGGAGAACGCCGAGCTGTACCGGCAGTACGCGGGCTTCGCCGAGTCGGTGGCGCTGCCGGAGGACGCCTCCGCGTGGGACCGCGCACTGGCCGCCTCGGGGCGCGATCCGCACTGGAAGGCCTGAGCCGCCGGCACCGGGCCCGTTCGCCCGCGCGGCGTTCACGCCTCCGCACGAGCCGTCCGACGGTCACTCGAAGCTGAGCGCCGCCCTGAGCCTGGCCCGCAACAGCCGTACGGCCGGGGACGGTTGGTCGCGGCGGGCGACCAGGCCGAGCCGGGCGTGCGCGGCGGCGTCGGCCAGGGGGACGGCCCGCAGCCCGGCGCCCGCGGCCGAGGAGGCGCTGAGGACGGCCACACCCGCGCCGCGCTCGGCGAGCCGGAGCAGCGCGACCGGGGAGCTGGCCTCGATGTCCACCCGCGGGTCGAGGCCGAGCCGGCGGCAGGAGTCCTGGTAGGCGGCGCGGATCCCGGTGCCCGGGGACAGGCAGAGGATCTTCTCGCCCCACAGGTCGGCGAGTCGCAGCTGCGCCCGGTCGAGGGGGTGCCCGGCGGGCACGACGGCGGCGATCGGCTCGTCGACGGCGACGGCGGCCTCCAGGCCCGGGGAGACCTCGCCCGCGTAGCCGATCAGGGCCAGGTCGAGGGAGCCGGCCAGCACCTGCGCCTGGAGGTCCGCGGAGTGCCCCTCGTGCAGGCTGAGTTCGATGCCGGGGTGGCTGCGGCCGAGGTCGGCGACGGTGTCCAGGAACGGCGGGATCGAGCAGCCCGTGATCATGCCGAGCCGGACCCGGCCGCGGACGGCGTCGGCGAACTCGGCGGCGGTGTGCCGGATGGCGTCGAGGGTGGCCAGGGCGTTCTTCGCCAGCGGCAGGACCGCCTCGCCGGCCGGGGTGAGACGCACCTGCCGGCCGGCCCGGTCGAGCAGCTGCTGGCCCAGTTCGCGCTCCAGCTTGGCCACTTGGGTGCTGATGCCGGACTGGCTCACGTGCAGCCGGGCAGCGGCGGCGGTGAAGGTGCCCTCGTCGACCACGGCGGCGAAGTAGCGCAGCTGGTGCATCTCCATGACCGGTGACGATATTCGACCGGCGCGCCGTCCGCCCGGCCGATCGGCCCCGCCGGATGAACGACTGCGGCCCGCCGGTCACACGCCCGGCGCACCCTTCTTCCATCACTGGCAGAGATGGAAGGCATCTGATTCATCTGTTGGACCGATGGCGGAGTGGTCGGGAGGATGAACGCATGACGACGACGAAGAGTGCGCGTGAGCTTGCCGAGACCTACTTCGCCGCCTGGGAGGCGGGCGAGTTCGAGACCATCCGGGAACTGCTGGCCGACGACGTCGACTTCGTCGGGGCGCTGGGGACGGCCTCCGGGGTGGAGGAGGCGCTGGCCGGGCTGAAGGGGCTCGGGCAGGTGTTGGAGAAGATCGACGTGAAGGTCCGGGTGACCGAGGGCGACGAGGTGATCACCTGGTTCGAGCTGTGCACGACCATCGCCCCACCGGCGCCGACGGCGAACTGGATGCACGTCGAGAACGGCAGGATCGCCCGGATCCGGGTCACCTTCGACCCCCGCGGCCTGCTGGCCGGCATCGAGAAGAAGGCCTGAGGGCGGGGGCAGGCCACCGGCAGCGGCCCTACCCGACCTGCTTCTGCACGTACCTGGTCGTGAAGCCCAGGACCGCCACGTACCGACCCTCGGCGGGCCCCGTGACCTCGCTCGGCCGCACGGGCTGCCAGGTCAGGTACTCGGACCGCTGCCCCTCGTCGTTCCGGTAGCGCCGGCTGCCGTACTTCTCGTACCAGTGGTCCTCGCCGGAGGTCAGGAGTTCGGGGCCCGGCGGCCGGGCGACACTCACGGCCAGCGCCGTCCGCACCGCCTCGCCCGTCGACAGCTCGAACTCCACGGACGGGGCGATCGGCCTGGCCGCCGCCTCCGCGACCTCCTCCGGGG
>NZ_JBHVFE010000219.1:0-14326 GCF_042801945.1 Kitasatospora sp. NPDC057542 | reverse complement strand
GACACCCGCCTGGCCGCCTGGCCGCCTGGCCGCCTGGCCGCCTGGCCGCCTGGTTGTCAGGGTGTGCGGGCGCGCAGCGCGGGGGCGGGGCAGGGCAGCGGACGGGCCCCGGCGGGGGAGAGGCCGTCGAGGACCAGGGCCAGGTACCGGCGCCAGCCGTCCTCGCGGGGGTCCATCGTCCACAGCACCGAGACCAGCATGACGACGACGCGGTGCAGGTCGTCGGGCACGAGGTCGGCGCGGATCACGCCCGCGCCCTGACCGCGCGCCAGGAGGGCGTCGAGGGCGGCGAAGAACTCCTCGCCGGTCGCCGGGGTCAGGACGCCGGCGGCGCGGGCGGCGGCCAGGACGTTGTAGTCGCCGGCCACCGATTCCAGGGCTGCCGCCAGTACGCGGGCCAGCCCGGACGCGGGGTCGGGGTCGTGGGCGGCGGCCTGGATGACAGGCCGGACGTGTTCGCCGAAGCGCTGGTCCAGCACGGCCCGCAGGAGCGCGGCCTTGTCGGGGAAGCGGCGGAAGAGCGTGGCGGCCCCGAGACCGGCCCGGCGCGCCACGTCGTCGAGGTGGGCGTCGGGGCCCTGTTCGGTGAAGACCTCCCGGGCAGCCCGGATGATCTTTTCCGCGTTTCGGGCGGCGTCGGCGCGCAGCAGCCGGGGAGCGTCGGGGACCATCCCGGCAGCCTATCCAAGGACCGCCAGACCGGTGCCGGGCCACCGGGAACTCAGGTTCCGGCGACCATCGCGACACCCGACTCCCGGGGACACGATGACCTTCGAGATCCGCAAGATCCGGACACCGCAGGGCACACGAAGCCGAACCGTGAGCGGGAGGAGTACTCCCGGCTCACGGAGCAGGGGATGAGCAGTCGTGAGGCTTGCAGGCTCGTCGGCATCAACCGGCGGACCGGCAAACGGTGGCGCAACGGCTCCGACCCCACGAAGAACAGGTCAGGACTGCCCGCACATCGCATGCGGGCAGTCCGGGCCGTTCCGTTGTCCCGGTGCCGGCTACTCGACCGCGCGCAGTGCGTTGACGATGCCGAAGCCGTAGAAGCCGTTGATGCGCTTGCCGCCCGTGCAGGTGGCGTCCACGACGCCGTCGCCGTTCCAGTCGTACGGGTCGGCCGGGCACCCCGGGTTGTCCGCCTGGGCCTTGAGCAGTGCCTGCAACTGCTCTGGGGTCGCGTCCGGGTGGGCGGACTTCAGCAGCGCGGCCACACCGGCGGCGTGGGGAGTGGCCATGGACGTGCCCTGCTCGTAGCCGTACTGGTTGTTCGGCATCGTCGACAGGATGCCGCCTGACCCGGACGGCGTGTCTGAGGCCACGTACTGGTCGCCGCCCGGCGCTGCGACGTCGATCACGCCGAGGCCGTAGTTGGAGTAGTACGACTTCGTGTTCCTGGCGCCGGTCGCGCTGACCGCGACGACGCCCGGCAGTTGTGCGGGCAGGTCCCAGCACCTGTGCGGGTCGACCGTCCGGCTCGCCGGGGTGGAGTCGTTGGGGCTGCCACCGTCGGTGAAGGCGTTGGAGGCCAGGTCGTGGTTGGCGTTGCCGGCCCCGGCGACATTGAGGGTGCCCTTGCGCTGCGCGTAGAGCTGGGCGCGGTTGACCGCGTCGACGATGGCCTTCTGGTCGGGGTCGTCCAGGCAGTTGTACTGCCACGGGTCCACGTAGTAGCTGTTGTTGGTGATCTGCACGTCGTGGTCGGCGGCGAACACGAAGGCGCAGACGACGCTTTCGGCGTAGATCAGCTGGCGCGGGGTGGGCTGGGAGACCGTGATGCCGGAGACCCGCACACCGGGTGCCACGCCCGCGACGCCGATGCCGTTGCGGGCCGCGGCTATCGTGCCTGCCACGTGCGTGCCGTGGAAGTAGGCCGGGTCCACTGGCCGCCAGGAGCCGTATGTGGTGTCGGCCTTGCCGCCGGCGCAGTTCGCGGACTGCGAGGGGGAGAAGTTCGGGGCGAGGTCCGGGTGGGTGTCGTCGACACCGGTGTCTATCACGGCGACCGTGACGTTTCTGCTGCCGGGGTTGATCGTCGCAGCCTTGTCCGCGCCGATCGCCCGCAGGTCCCACTGCTCGGCTTCTAGGGGTTCGGTGCCGTCGCCGGAGGCTTTCCCGATCCTCGCGGCCTCGGCCTCGGAGAGGTAGCGCACCGCACCCTCGTCGTTCGTCCCCACCGTGTTCAGCGGCGCGGTCCGCGTGGCACCCGCCGACTGCACTCCGCGCACCGCGCGCAGCCGCTTGCCGAAGTCGGGGTTCGCCGAGTGGACGACGATGACGCCGATCCGGTCGTACGTGACGACGGTGGTGCCGCCGGCAGCGGTGATGGCCCGCTGCACCTCTGCGATCGTGTGACGGTCGGTCTCGGTGTTGACGACGTACGCCAGGGGGTGTGCGTCCTCGGCCTGTGCGGCCGACTGTGCTCGGGGCGTCGCCGAGGCGGGCGTGGGGAGGGATCCGAGTGAGGCGGTCAGCGACAGCATGACCGGTATCGCCAGGCCGAGCCGGAGTAAGGAACGTCGTCGAGCCATGTGGTCTCCACATCATCCGGGTGCAGGACCCGGCCGAGGACAGAGTGCCGGCCGGGCAGGTACAGGACGGGTGGTACAGGGGTGAAGCTATCCCGCCACCTCGCCAACCAGCAATGACTCGGCAACGACCTGACCAGACCTGTGGCGAACCGACACGGACAGCCCGAGGCCGAACCCGACGCGGCACAACAGCCGACATCAACGCCGTTGACCCGCTGACGTTTCAGGAGGGTGTGGTCGGGGTGTGTGGGATGGGGTTCTGTGGGTGTGGTGAGAACGGGCGGGTGGGCTTTGCGGATCGCCGACGGCGGCTTCATGGCGTTGGTCTCGTGTTCCGAGGACTGGGCCGATCAGCCGTGTGGCCGGACCTGCCCGACGGGCTCGGTGACCACCGGGCCGTGCTCACCGGGCCGGCGGATTGTTGCGACGAGTCGTCGCAACGCGGCGTGGGCGGGTGGGCCCCAGGTGGCCTTGCCGCCGGGGCGCCCGTGGACGCCGGCCTCTCCGATGAGGATGCCGCTGAGGGCGCGCAGCACCGCCCAGCCGCGGGCGCGGCGCAGGGTCGCGGTGTCCGGGGTCGGCTGGTAGGCCTCGTGGAAGCGGTCGGCGGCGCCGTCCGGCAGCAGCGTCCAGGGGGCAGCAAGGTCGCAGGCCGGATCACCCTTGCAGAGGTCGCCGAAGTCGATCACGCCGCAGAAGGTGCCGTCGGTCGTGAGGATGTTGGCCGGATGCAGGTCGCCGTGGAGCCACATGGCCGGGCCTGTCCAGTCGGGTGCGGCAACGGCGTCTTCCCAGACGGCGCGGACGGCGTCCGGGTCGGGGATCAGCCCCATGCCGGTGGCCGAGGCGAGGTGTTTGGCGAACCCTTCGGCATGGTCGGCGAGCGGCCCCCCGCGACCGCGGCCGCGGGGGGCCGCGGTGGGAGCGGGCCGGTGAAGAGCCGTCAGGAAGGCGGCCAGGATGTCGGCCGATTCCGCAGCACGCGTGGCGGGGGCGCGGTCGGCGGGCTCGCCCGGCACCCAGGTGGTGACGATCCAGGGCCGCGGAAATCGCTCGGAAGGCTCGCCGAGGCGTTGCGGAACGGGGACCGGCAGCGGAAGGTGCGGGGCGAGGGCGGGCAGCCAGGCGTGCTCCTTGCGAAGCAGAGCGTCCGCGGACTGCGTCGCCCAGGGCAACCGTACGGCGAGGTCGTCGCCAAGCCGCCACAGCTGGTTGTCCCAACCACGCGCGCCGAGCCTCACCGGGCGATCGGCCAGGTCGGGATGCTGGTCACGCAACAGGTGGCGGACCAACTCCACTGTGACCTCGATCCGGGTGTGGGTCATGCAGAGCAACGGTAGTCGGGCAGCGGTCCGTCCGCGGGTCACTTGATCGAGCATCTCGGCGACGGAGGTGACCAGGCCGGCGGCGGTGTCCGGTTCGGGGCGGTGCGCGAGGATCGCCTTGCGCTGCACTTCTTCGTCCGGGGCGAGCCCGGCCGCGATGGCGAGCGCCGCCCCGACCGCCGCGAGCAGGCCCGTGTTGTCGCCGCCCCACCGGGAGCCGTCCCTGCCGTCCGGTACGAACTCGATGTGACCGCTGTCGTGGCCGTTGCCGTTGCGCTCAAGTGCCGCCTCGATCCCCGCGAGGCCGAGCCGGATGCCTCCCGTGTCGGTCATGGCGGAAGCCCGGACCCACCCGGGCCACCGAAAATCCGGGTGCGCTCGGCCAACTCGCACCGCACACTGGGCCGGTCACGCACCGTTGTCGCGAAGGAGCCCCGTGCAGGGAGCAGTCAGCGTCTCGCCCGCCCAGATCCCCGAGCTGCTGCTCGGCCTGGCCACCGTCCGCCCGGTGTTCGTCTGGGGCGCCCCCGGGATCGGGAAGTCCTCCCTGGTCAGGGCGTTCGCCGAGTCGCTCGGCCTGGAGTGCGTGAGCCTGGTCGGCACCCAGCTCGCCCCGGAGGACCTGATCGGCGTCCCGCAGCTCACCCCCGAGGGCCGCTCCCGGTTCTGCCCGCCCGAGCAGATCGCCCGCGACGAGCCGTACTGCCTGTTCCTGGACGAACTCAACGCGGCCTCGCCGGACGTCCAGAAGGCCTTCTACTCGCTGATCTTGGACCGCAGGATCGGCTCGTACGAGCTGCCGCCCGGCTCGATCGTGATCGGCGCCGGGAACCGCGCCACCGACGGCGCGCTCGCCCGCCCGATGGCATCCGCGCTGGTCAACCGCATGGTCCACATCCATCTGCGGGCCAGCGCCGAGGACTGGCTGCGCTGGGCGGCCGGCGCCGGCATCCACCCCTGGATCGTCGACCACCTCACCGACCGGCCCGACCACCTGTGGTCCGCCCCGCCCAAGACCGAGGAACCGTTCTCCACCCCGCGCGCCTGGCACATGCTCTCCGACGCGCTGCACTCCTTCGGCCCCACCCTGGACGTGGGGGCACCTCCCGGCCGCCAGGCTGGGGGAGAGACCCTCAGGGCCGTCGCCTACGGGCTGCTCACCGCGCAGCACGCGGTCGCCTTCTGCGGCTACGCGAAGATCGTCCGCAACTCCTACGGCCTGGAGACGATCCTCAAGGGCGACGCCCGCTGGCCGCACCGGCTGGAGGACCGCGACCTGCTCTACTACCTGGCCGACGCCTTCCGCGGCCGGCTCGTCAAGGAACTGCCCGCCCGCAAGGAGCACGCCTCCGGGGCACAGCGGCAGACCGCCTTCCGGGCCAAGTCGCTGTTGGTGCAGCTGGCCGAGATCTCGGTGGAGGTCGCCCAGACGGTGATCGCCGACGGCCCGGACGGCAACCCGGTGCTGCCCTCCTGGTTCCTGATCGAGGCCGCCCGGGACATGCCCCGCCTGGTCGAGGCCCGCCGGTGAAGCGCGCCCCGACCGAACGGAAGAAGCCGGACCCGGGCGCCGAGGCCTTCGCCGAGGGCCTCCGACTGCTCCGCCGCAACCCGGCCCTCGCCGCCCTGCGTGCCGACATCTGCCGCACCGAGGACTGCACCACCGCCCCGCCGGACGGTTGGGCGGTGGCAGACTCCAACGGCACCCTGCACGTCAACCCGCGCCGCCGGGCGGAACCCGAGGAGTGGGCCTGGGTGCTGGCGCACTGCCTGCTGCACCTCGGCTTCGGCCACCTCCCGGGCGCCTGCGGCACCCGGACCCAGCCCGACGCCTACCAGGCCGCCGCCCGCTGCGCGGTGGTCAACCGCTTCCTCGCCACCTTCCCGGTCGGCCGCGCCCCGGTCGCCCTCCCGCAGGAGTACCCGGGCGGCGACGAGGAGGAACTGGCTGCCCGCTGGCGCCGCGACGGCCTGCCGCCCACCACCGCGGGGACGGCCGGCACCGCCGAACGCGACCAGCTGCTCGTCGAGTGGCGCGGCCACGGCCAGGCCCGCGAGGACTGGCCGACGGCCTTCGCGGCCGCGCTCACCCGCACCATGTCCGCCGCGATGGACCGGGCCGGCGGCCGGATCGACGCCGAGACCGGCGAACGCCTGCCCGAGCGGCCCTGGAACCGGGCACTCAACTGGTTCGTCTCCTCGTATCCCCTGCTCGGCGGCATCGCGGCCGGCCTCACCGTCGTCGCCGACGCCGAACTCGCCCGCGCTCACGACATCGCCGTCGCCGCCGTCAACGCCGAGGCCGCCGAGATCTACGTCAACCCGCTGCGCCACTACGCCGACGAGGAGTGGCGGTTCATCCTCGGCCACGAGATCCTGCACGCCGCCCTGCGGCACGGCGAGCGCCGCGGCGGACGGGACCCGTTCCTGTTCAACGTCGCCGCCGACTACGTCATCAACGGCTGGTTGCTGGAGATGGGCGTCGGCGAGATGCCCGACGGGCTGCTGCACGACCCGCAGCTGAAGGGCCTGTCGGCCGAGGAGGTGTACGACCGGATCGCCCGCGACCAGCGCCGGATCCGCCGCCTCGCCACCCTGGCCGGGAAGAACCGCCCGGACGTCCTCGGCGAGCCGCTCGGGCCGCCCCGGGACTACGTGGACCTCGACGACTTCTACCGGCGCGGCCTCCAGCAGGGCTTCGAACTGCACCGGCGCGAACGCGGCCTGCTCCCGGCCGGGCTGGTCGAGGAGATCCGCGCACTCGCCCACCCCCCGCTGCCCTGGGACGCCCAACTGGCCCGCTGGTTCGACGAGTTCGTGCCGAGGCCGGAACCGGTGCGCAGCTACTCCCGTCCCGCCCGCCGGCAGTCCGCCACCCCGGACATCCCCCGGGCCGGCCGCCACCACCCGGAGGAGGAGGTGCCGCGCTGCACCTTCGGGGTCGTCCTGGACACCTCGGGCTCGATGGACCGGACACTGCTCGGCAAGGCGCTCGGCGCGATCGCCTCCTACGCCGCCGCCCGGGACGTCCCGGCCGCCCGGGTGGTGCACTGCGACGCCGCCCCGCACGACGCCGGGTACCTCCCGGTCGAAGAGATCGCCGGGCGCCTGCGGGTGCACGGTCGCGGCGGCACCGTCCTCCAGCCGGGCATCGACCTGCTGGAACGGGCCGAGGACTTCCCGCCCGGGGCACCCGTCCTGGTGATCACCGACGGTGAGTGCGACGTACTGCGGCTGCGCCGCGAGCACGCCTTCCTCGTCCCGCGCGGCGTCGTACTGCCGTTCACCCCGCGCGGACCGGTCTTCCGGATGAGCTGAGCGCACGGACCCGTGTGGTCGGCCGACCGGCTCCAGCGCCCGCCGCGGCCCCGGCCCGGCCGCCCAGACCTTCCCCGAATCGATCCGAACCACCATGCCCCGGCGCTACGTTGAATGTTCCGGTCCTGCATCCGCAGGAACCCCGGTTACCACGAGACGTTCAGCACCGGCCGACGTCCGCGCACGCGCTTGTGGGTGGCGATGCGGGCTGGTGTCAGACCCGAACAGCGCGGACACGGTCGGGTGCGAGGTGCAGCTCGTACGGCAGGCAGCAGTCGGAGCACAAGGTCGCCACCAGGGTTCCGCATGCGCACAGCTGGTTCATTCCGCCGTCCGGGGTCGCCCCGCAGCAGGCAGGAGAGGCGTGTCGCAGTTCCAGGCCCCGGGCGTCGTCGGGATTGATGACGATGTTGCCCCGTGGGCCCTGCGAGACCAGTGGTCGTCCGTCCGCGTTGTGCATGGATCCGTGACGTGGGTACGCCGGTCCGGGTACCTCGGTGACAACCAGGGGAGGGCCGCAGGGTTCGGTCTCGATCGCGTAGCAGCCCAGCGGTAGCGTCGCCGGTGACGGGCCCATCTCCTCGGCCTCCCACCACTCGTAGTACGGCGCCTCGGGAACGGAGGACAGCTGACGCAGCGGCCCGGTCAGTACGATCCCGCACGTGTCGCAGATGAAGATCACTCTCTCGGCTTCGACGGCTTCCGTGGCGCTGCGGACCTCCGGCTGCGAAGGCACGGTGGCACGATCGCGCTCTGGCCGTGTTTCAGTCCGTCCCTGGTGACCGAGTTGTTCCTGCATGCACTGACCGTACCGAGTACGCGGCAGACTCCCCCAACGGCGGTCGGTTGGCCGACTCTGATCAACATTTCGGGATCGCCCAGCGTAATCGGCCCACGAGTAGGGGTGATCCGGAGATCACTCCTACTGTGCTGGTCGACGGCGATGTCCTTCTGGCGTGTAGGTGAAGCTTGCGGCGAACGAAGCGTCACCACGGCGGATCGCCAGAAGCAGTGGTTGCTCGCGGGCCGGAGGCCAGGAGGGCTCGGCGTCCGGGTCGGTGCCGTTCCAGAGGTGGAAGAACACCATGGGAGCAGAGAGGCCCGCGGTCACGTAGCCGAGCGTCTTCCCGTAGTACGGGTTGGTACCGCCGAACAGAACTGACGGCGTGCCGAAGAATGAGGTCACGTCGGCCCACACCCGATCGTGGGCGGCCCACGAGTCGATCGTGGCGAGCATCGAGGCGTATTCGTCCGTGCTCAGCACCCGGTCGGTCCTGAGCCACCCCTGGCGGTGCGCGAACTCCGCGTATACAGAGGCCACGCTCGCATCGTGATCAGCTGGCAGGAAGCCCCCGAACGCTCCCTTCACGCCGGTCGGGGTCCACGCCTTGCGCTGCTCCAGGGCGCGCTGCTCGTCGTCCCATGCTTCCTGCCGACGCTCAAGAAGCAGAAGGTGGTCCAGCATCAGCCGGATGCCGAGCTCCCCGCCCCACATCCCTGGCCGGCGGAGGGCGTCGTTGAGCCGGGCGACGAGATACGTGTGGATCTCGTCCGAGGGCGCGAGCATGTCGGCGGCAGGCATGCCGCCAGTCTCTCCTGTGGGCTGCAGTGTCTGGGCGTCACGTGTTTTCGGTGGCTGGTTCCGGCTTTGTGCTGGTCAGGGCTTGGCGTCTCCGAAGGATGGTGACGAGGCCGCCGAACTGCTCGCCGCCCACACCCGGCTCTGCCTCGCCCGCCTCCTGGCCACCGACCTCCGCCGCCCGTGGGAGAGACGGGCCGAACCGAACAAGCTCACCCCACCCGCGTCCGGCGCGGGTTCAGGAACCTCCACACGAAGACCCCATCGCCGGCGTGTGCGCCGAAACGATCCCGGCCCGGCCCCGGGCGGCCACCGGGCTCCAGGAACCGCACTCCGGCCCCGTCACGATGTCGGGCGGGTCCTGGCCACGGGTGAGGCGTACGCCCATGGCGCCCACCACAAGCGCGGAACAAGGACAAGGCGGAGTGCCGAAGCGCCCGTGTGTGAGGGGGAGTTCTGTGAGCGTTTGAGTGTTTTGCGCCATTGAAGGAGGTTTGATTTCCGCAGCGGAACCGGTGGGCGCCCGACGGCGCACAATGTATCTTGATATCGAGATAATCGCCGTGAGACCGAACCAGCCGGAGGCCCGTGCCATGACCGCTGCCCTCTCCCTCGCTGCCATCAACCATGTCCAGCTCGCCATCCCGGCCGGCGGCGAGCAGCAGTGCCGAGCCTTCTGGGGCGAACTGCTCGGTCTGTCCGAGATCCCCAAGCCGCCGGCGCTCGCTTCCCGTGGCGGCTGCTGGTTTCAGGGGTCCGGCTTTCAAGTCCACCTCGGAGTGGAGCTGGACTTCCGGCCCGCGCTCAAGGCCCATCCCGGCTTCGAGATCCGCGGGCTGCGTGCGCTCGCGGACCGACTGGCAGACCACGGATATCTCGTCACTTTCAGCGACGAGGTGCCCGGGCAGGACCGCTTTCATACCGTCGACCCGTTCGGCAACCGGCTCGAATTCCTCGAGCTGCACTCCTGAGCGGGCGTTCGGCGGGCTGTTGTCGGGTTCTCGCTTGAGGAGGGTGTCGGCAAACTCTGGTGGGTCGGTCGCGGCATGCTGAATAGGCCAGGTCCGGGTTCGATGAGGATGCCGCGGCTGACCAGGCGTTTCAGCTTTTCGCGGGTGTCTTCGGTGTGTCGGGGCTCGGTGCCGAGTCCGAGAGCGCGGCAGACGTCCTTGGCGTGCAGGCCGCCGTCGGCGTTCTCGAAGAGGGCGAGGATCTGGCGGCAGGCAGAGGGAAGAGGGCCGGAGGCCCGATCACCGGTCCCGGCGATCTCAAACAGGCTGCCGCCCGCGGCCGTTCGCCGGGACCGAACGGAACGCGATCGCCGCGGCCAGGGCCGACCACCCGGTGTTCACCAGCCCGCACTACCCTGCCGGGATGACCAGGGGGAGCGAGCGCGCGGACGAGGACCTGCTGGCCGTCGCGGAGGCGGCGCTGCCGGGACAGCGATGGCACGAGGCGCACCTCCTGCGCGGCTCCTCGCACAACGAGCTGCAGCTGCTCGGGACCGCCGTGGTCCGGGTGGCGCGCAGGCCCTCCGCCGCCGCGGCGCTGCCACGCCAGGCCGAGCTGCTGCGCCGCCTGGCACGGCTGGGCCTGCCGTTCGAGGTACCGGAACCGCTGTCCGAGGTGGTGACCGTCCAAGGACGCACCGCAGTCGCCCTGAGCTGGATGTACGGGCACTTTACTGCCCGACGCTTCGTGCGCTCGGGCCGCGGCGGGCTGTTCGGTGCCGATATGAAGCAGCTCTCAGCCCTGTTCGGCACCTTGCGCGAGGTCGACTGCGGTCCGCTGGCGGACGTCCTCGGTGTTCCGCACGAAGGCGTGGGCGGCGACGGCTGGGCGGAATTGATGCTCGGTGAGGTGGTTCCGCGGCTGCCGCGGGCCAGACGTCGCGAGGCACGTCGGCGCATCGCGAAGGCGCGGGACCTGTCCGTGCCGGAGCCCTCCCTGGTGCACGGCGCTCTGGACGTGTCCAACCTGCTCTGGGACGGGTCGGGGCGGTTGGTCGGCGTGCTGGACTGGGACGCGGCCCAGCTCTTCGACCCCGCACTCGACGCGGCCTGGCTGCTCTCGCAGGAATGGAGTCCTGGCCTCGTCGATGTCGACTGGGAGCTGGTGCGCCGGACTCGGATCTGGGCGCTCACCCTGGGTTTGGAACCGATAGCCCGCGGGATCCTCGACCAGGAGCCCGAGGAAATCCTGAAATACCGAGTCGGCTATGCGGTCGAATGGCTGGAGCGAACCACCGGCTGGTGGAGCCGTGAGGCGCTGCGCGCCAAACCCTTCCGGGCCACCGGCCGGCGGTAGCCGAGGCCAGGCACCCTACGCGCGCTTGACAGGCCCGGCCCTCATGGGTGCAGCAAAGTCCAAGCAGCCCCAGATAACGGCGGCACCGAGCCTCGACACCCCGACACCATCCTGACGTGTAGGTTCCGTGTCTCGATGTCGAAGTCCGCGCTGCGATGTCGAGGAGAGGTCGAATTCGACGTGACAGGCGGATCAGCAGGTCAGGAGCATCACCCGTTCGAGTGGCATCGCTGTGGTTTGTACCCCTGTGAGCTCACGGGTCAGCAGTGTGTTGCGAGTCGGCTGTTGGATCAGGGGTGGGGGGCTGGTGCTGGATCACGACCTTGTTGCCACGGCGGCCGTACGGGCCAAGGATCCAGACGGTGCCGAGCTGGTGAACGGTCGCTTCACTGAGGCGCCCATCGAGAGGTTGCTGGCCGCAGGACCGTGGCGTACGTTCCGCTGGTATCTCGGCCAGAAGCATTAGACGGCGACAGCTCCAGCACCCGGCAGACGGGATCGACCCCGAAGCCGTCTCGCAGGTGGTCGATCACCTGCTCGGCCTCGTCCGGGGACGGTCGATCTCCTGGGCAAAAAACACGCTGGCGGCCTTGAGGATCTCGTTCGCGCGCCTCAACTCGGCGACTTCCTTGCGGAGTTCCTTCAGCTCGTCGCGCTCGGCGGTGGTGAGGCGGTCGTCCCGCTCTCCGGCGTCGGCCTCGGCCTGGCGGACCCAGGACCGCAGGGCCTCCGGGTGGATGCCGAGGTCACGGGCGACATGCGCCACCGGGCGGCCGGTGGATCGGACCTCGCGCACGGCGCGCTCACGGAGTTCATCGGGGTACTTACGGGGTACTGGCACTGCTCGTGGTTCTCCTTACGCCTGGATCGTAACAAACCCAGACATCAGGGACTCCATGAAAGCCAGAGCAGCTCAGACCGCCGCACTGGCGTTCGCCAGGGACGTCCACAACCGGCTGATCGCCGAGAACGGTCGGCTCACCGCCGCGGGCCACGAGCGCTGGCCAGTCTGCCGAGTGGGAATGACCGGCGACACCGGCATGAAGGACTTCAACTGGGCCATGCTGGAGTTCTTCGCCCACGCCGGCCGCAACAGCGGCACCGCCAACATGTTCGCCTACCGAGCCCTGGACTGTGTGATCTCCTGCGAGACCAGGCTCCTCATCGTCGATGACCTCCAGTTTCTTCGGTTCCGCAGCCAGTCAGGGACGGAGCTGAGCAACCACTTCAAGTTCATCGCCAACGAGTTCCCGGTCATGCTGCTGTTCATCGGCTACGACCTGCGAGACAAGGGGCTCTACCTCGACCCGCAGCTGGAACGGCGGGTCACTCGCCTGGGGCTGAAGCCCTTCGACATCGACAACGAGGGCGGACGCGCTCAGTGGCGGCGGCTCCTGCTGAGCCTGGAGCAACGACTCTCGCTGGCCGACAAGTATCCAGGCATGCTGGCCGACAGCCTCTCCGATGATCTATGGGCCCGCAGCACTGGCCACATCGGCTCCTTGATGACCCTGATCCGGCGGGGCTGCCAGCGCGCGATCCGAACCGGCGAGGAACGCCTCACCCGCGAACTGCTGGCCCAGGTCAAGCTCGACGAAGCCGCCGAACGGTTTCGCAAGGAATGGGAAGAGCTGTTCCGGTCCGGACGCAAGACCACCATGCCGGCCGGTTCCCGGAGAACAGTCCGGTGACCGCGCCGCGCAGTTTGCCGATCCGCGTCGAACCGTTGCCGGGCGAGGCGCTGGACTCATGGTTGCGTGCTCTCGCCCGGCGGAGTTCCATCAGCATGCGCGACCTGTTCATCGCGGCAGGGCCTCCGTTCCCCACCCGCACCGATCACGCCGGGGACTACACGACCTTCCTCACCGGAGAGGAGGCCGAACGGCTCGCTCAGACCACCGGCACCAGCGCCGATCTTCTGCACGCCATGACCCTGCGCTGCTACGACGGTTTTGCGCTGGCCCTGCACGACACCCGTCGGGTGGTACGTCGTGTCAGGCTCTGGGGCCGAGGCGTCGGTTCCCGATACTGCCCACGCTGCCTGGCGGAACTCGGCGGCAGGTGGCCCCTGCGCTGGCGTCTCACCTGGTCGATCGCCTGCACCCGCCACCAGGTCCTGCTTGCCCACGCCTGCCCGGCATGCGGTCGCTGGCCACATCGTCGCAGCTTCTTCACCCACGACGTTCACCAGCACGAATGCTCGGCGAGGAAACCCGGCGAGTCGACAATCTGCAGGGCGGACCTCACCCAGACCTCGGTCGTCGCCCTGGCCCCAAACAGCCCGGTCCTATCAGCACAGGAATGGATCAACGGACTGCTCGATCGGATCGAGGCCGGCGACCGAGACTCCAGCCTTCGAGACGCCTTCACCGACCTGACCGCGATCGCAACACGCAGCCTCCTGCGGGCCGAGCCGGGCGACTTCCTGGACTGCGGACAAGAGATCGAACAGGCTCGCCTGCGCTACGGAACCAGCGCGCTCTACGCGCCCATCGACGCCGCTGTGATGGCCGGCCCCCTCACCCGCGCTGTCGAAGTCGCACGCGATCCACTCGGCGATGCCAGCTTCACAACGATCTCCGTCCTGGCGGACCGAGAGATCGCGATGCGCCGCAACGGCCGCCTCATCGACAAGTTCCGCCGCAGCATCGCGAGAATCGCCTCTCCCCTCCTGGAGCAGCAGTTCTTGAGGACCCTCGACTCCCACCTCGCAACCGGCCCTCGCCTGCGCTACAGGACCTGCACTACCCGCCCCCGCACCCCGGTGCCCGGCGACAGCAGGGTCACGCAGCGGTCGCGGTTTCTGCCACAGCTGCTGTGGTTGAACTGGGCTCTTCTGCTACTTCCGCCGACCGCCCTGCCCAGCCAGCGCATCGACTACCGTCTCTGGCGCGCGGCCCTGGCCGCGACGGTGTTGTTTCCCGGCTGGTGGCAGGAGCGATACGACCTGGCGGCTGAGAGTCTTCACGGGCGGCGCCCACTCCGGCTCGCACGCTTCCTGCCCCAGATCGCCCAAGGCGGCACCGACGTGCTCACGGCAATCTGCCTGCTCGCCGAGTACCTGGACGAGCAGGCAGTGCCCATCGACTACGCGCGACGCCGAACGTTGAACGGAAACAGACTGCTCCCGGAAGTCACCTGGCTCATGATCTGCGACAAGACCGGAACGCACCCCGAAGATCACTATCGGCTGCCGGCCGTGCGCCGGTTCCTCTACCAGCGGATGACCGGCTCCGACCTCTACTCGCCATCAAGATCGTTGA
>NZ_JBHVFE010000218.1:0-14346 GCF_042801945.1 Kitasatospora sp. NPDC057542 | reverse complement strand
GTACCGGTGCGCGGCGAACCGCGCACCGGTACCACTTCCCGGCCATCGACCTCGACCGGCCGGGACGCTCAGGCCTGCCGCCGCACGGCGATGACCACCGCGCCCAGGACGCACGCGACGGCGGCGGTGACGTAGGCGAGGTGGTAGCCGGCGAGCTGGTCCCCGCTGGTCGCCGCGACCAGAACCATCACCGCCACGCCCGCACTGGCGCCGATCTGCTGCGTCACGACGTTCACCGCGCCGGCGACGGCGTGCTGCCGTTCCGGGACACCGGAGAGGCCGGCGGACGTCATCGAGGGGAAGTTCAGCCCCTGGCCGATGCCGCTGACCACCAGACCGGGCAGCACGTGCAGCACGTAGCTGCCGTCCTGCGGCGTGCCCAGCCACAGCCCCGTACCCACACCGATCAGGACGAGGCCGACGGCCATCAGCGTTCGCGGGGAGTACGCGGCCAGCAGGCGACCGGTGGCGAAGTTGGCGGTGAGGAACACGGCCAGGGACATGGGCACCAGCGCGACACCGGACTCGAAGGGCGAGTAGTGCAGCATGCCCTGCAGGTACAGCGGCGCGAAGAACAGCATCCCGACCGAGCCCATGTACTGGAGGAACGCCGCCAGGCTCGCCTCCCGGACCGAGCCGATCCGGAAGAGGCCGAGCGGAAGCACCGGGTCGGCGGTGCGGTGCTCCCGCACGACGAACAGCACCAGGGAGACCACCGCGGCGCAGAGGATGATCCACGCCGTCGCGCCGCCGCTGCTCACGCCGACGACGAGCAGCGTGAGGCCGAGCGTGCCCGTGATCGCGCCGGGCAGGTCCAGCCGACCGCGGTGCCCGGCACCGTCGGGCAGTCCGATGCGCGTCGCGGCCAGTACGCCGAGTCCCAGCAGCACCGAGAACCACAGCACCGAACGCCAGCCGAAGAACTCGGTCAGGACGCCGCCCAGCAGGACCCCGCCGCTGAAGCTCGCGGCGCCGACGGCCGCGTACACCCCGAAGGCCCGGTTGCGCGCCGGGCCGGCCGGGAACGTGTCGGTGAGCAGGGCCAGCGCGGCCGGCCCGGACAGGGCGGCGCCGATGCCCTGGACGGCGCGCGCCCCCAGCAGCGTCGCGGTGTTCGGGGCCACCGCCCCGACCAGCGCGGACACGGTGAACAGGGCGACACCGACCTCGAACACCCGCCGCCGCCCGAGCACATCGGCCAGCCGGCCACCCACCAGCAGGAAGCCGGCGAACGTGACGGCGTAGGCGGTCATGACCCACTGGAGCGTGGTTTCGTCGAGGTGGAAGCGCTCTCCGACGGACGGCAGGGCGGCGTTGAGCACTCCGAGACCGCTCACGTCCAGTGCGAGCGCCCCGGCCAGCACCCCGAGCGCCAGCCCCGGCCGGCTGACCCGCTCGATCGCGGTGTCGGTCATGCGGGCCTGCCCGCGAGGTCGCGGCCGGCGAGTGCCCGGCCAGGGGGGTCGCTTCGCCGCGGCCGGGTGGACGGCACACGGCACTGCGGGAAACGCCCGGCTAAGGAGCTGTCGGCATTGTCCGATGCTGCATCAAGTTTCTCAACTGCCATGCGGCCAGCTTGCATTGGTCGCTCATCCGCTGTCCACCCCGCCCGGCGCGCATGATACCGGCAGTGCTCGCTCCGCGGAATCATTCGCCCACCATCGACCGGAGCCCGACGGCAGCGGGCGAGGCGCCGCCGAGCCGGGGCGCCTTCGCCCCTGGTGCGGACCGCCGCGGTCGGGGCGGCTGATTTCGGCCGCGGGGCCGGCGATTCCGCACATCCGTCCCACCCGAGGAGATCGAATCGGACACTTTGGCGATCAAATCCCGCCACCGCTTCAACCGGCCCTCGAAGTGCGCAATCCTGTAGTCGATGCACTCGTAGTCGGTACACCTCTGCGCACCACGGGCGGATGACAGAGACCAGCGCTGCGCAATCCCCGGCAGCGGAATTGCCTGGCAGGCCGATCGGCAGGAGCCGCACGCGTCGGCGAGAATTCCACAGTGAGCCGCTGATTGGTGAGTCGCCGATGTGCGATCACTCGAACAACCCCGAAGCCCCTGACCCTCACCCTGCATTGCCGCGTCGCGCGGTCGGCACTTCGAGCCCTTCTTCCTGCCACGAGAGGAGCAGCGTTGCCCGACCGCAAGCCCATTCATGACATGTCCAGGCCCAGGGTCTCGCCGGCCGGACGCCCGGCGCCCCAGACGCGCACCCAGGCGGCCCAGGGACGGTTCGACCACGACATTGACCGCGCGCACCCTGGCCCCGAACTGCCGAAGAAGGCTGCGAGCGCGCACCGGATCCGGCCTCCCGGTCCTTGACGGGAACGACGCACAGAACCAATCATCGAGGGGTTCATCGCCGGCAGCCGGAACGAGCCGTGCCGGCAGGGTGAAACGGCGTCGCCCGAACCGTGGTTCCCGCCCGCTTCACCGGATTTCCCGTTCGCTCTGAACGCGGAGACCGAAAACGCCGCTCCCGTCCTCACGCCGCCCGCCGGCTCCACCGCGACAATCGGTGCGGCGAGAGGTCCTTCACGCCTCGATCCGCCCCTTTTCGGCTGCCCGGACATCAACCTACCCCCCCCCGCTGGCCTGCCGTGAAGCTCCACCGTCCTTTCCATCCGCCCTGCTGAGGGAGTCGCCATGCCCCAAGAGCGCGCAGCGCGAGACATATCCGCCGTAACGGATTTCCTGCTATCCCGTTTTGCCGAGCTGATGGACCTGTCCGCGAACTCGGTGGACCGCTGGGCGCCGATGCACCGGTACGGGCTGGACTCGTTGAAGTCGGTGAACCTCGCGGCCTCCCTGTCCGAGTTCCTCGGCTGGCAGGTCCCGGCCACCTGGATGTGGCAGTACCCGACCGTCGACGGGCTGGCCCGCGCCCTCGTCGACGGTCCGCGTGCCGCGGAGCCCGCCCCGGGCGCCGAGCGCCGCAAGCCCTCGCACGAGCCCGTCGCGATCGTGGGCATCGGCTGCCGGTTCCCCGGAGGACCGGACCCGTCCTCGTTCTGGCGGCTGCTGGTCGAGGGCGGCGACGCCGTCGGGCCGGTGCCGGCCGCGCGCCGCGATCTCCTGAACGACCGGGTGCGCTGGGGCGGGTTCATCGACGGCATCGACCGGTTCGATCCGCTGTTCTTCGGCATCTCGCCCCGCGAAGCCGTCCAGATGGACCCTCAGCAGCGCCTGATCCTGGAGTTGTCCTGGGAGGCCCTGGAGGACGCGGGCATCGCGCCGCACAGCCTCGTCGGCAGCGACACCGGCGTGTTCATGGCCTCCTGTTGGGGCGACTACGCCGCCCTGGCGCACTACCGCGGCCCCGACAGCCAGATCACCCCGCACACCGCGACCGGCATGCACGACGGGATCATCGCCAACCGCGTCTCCTACATCCTCGGCCTGCAGGGGCCGAGCATGGCCATCGACGCCGCCTGCGCCGGATCGCTGGTGTCGGTGCACGTGGGATGCCAGTCGATCCAGCTGGGCGAGAGCGACCTGGTACTGGCCGGTGGCGTGAACCTGAGCTTCGTCTCCGACTACTACACCGCCATGGACCAGATGGGCGCACTCGCCCCGGACGGCCGCTGCAAGTCGTTCGACGCCCGCGCCAACGGCTACGTCCGCGGTGAGGGCGCCGGCGTGGTCGTGCTCGCTCCGCTGAGCGTGGCGCTGGAGCGCGACCTTCCGGTGTACTGCCTGATCAAGGGCAGCTCCTCCAACAACGACGGTCTGAGCAACGGCATGACGGCGCCCAACCCCCAGGCGCAGGAGAAGATGCTCCGCACCGCGTACCAGCGGGCGGGCATCGCACCGCACCTCGTGGACTACGTCGAGTGCCACGGCTCCGCTACGCCGCTCGGCGACCCGATCGAGGCCAACGCCATCGGCGCGGTCCTGGGCGGCGACCGTGCGGAGCCGCTGCGGCTCGGCTCCGTCAAGTCCAACGTCGGGCACCTGGAGGCGGCCGCCGGCATCGTCGGCCTGGTCAAGCTCGCGATGTCGATGCGCAACGGCGTGCTGCCGCCGAGCCTGCACTACAGCGCGCCGAACCCGCAGATCATGTTCGACGAGTACAACCTGACCGTCCAGGACCGGCTGACGCCGTGGCCGCGGCGGTCCGACGCCCGCCGCGGTGGCGTCAGCTCGTTCGGGTTCGGCGGCGCGATCTGTCACGTGGCCGTCGAGGAACTGCCGCGCCCCGAGGCCTCGCTCCTCCTGCTGGCCGCGGGCTCCCCCGAGGCGCTGGCCGAGCAGGCCCGGGCGCTGCGCGACGGGAACGACCTGCGCGCGCTCTGCCGCCGGACGCCCGGCGACGGCCCGTTCCGGCTCGCGGCCACGGCCCGCGACATGGCCGAACTCCGCACCGGTCTCGACGCGTTCGGCAGCGGCACGCCCGCCCCCGGACTGAGCGTCGGGGAGAAGACCGACGGCAGGCCGCGGGTGGCGTTCCTGTTCTCCGGCAACGGCTCGCAGTGGGTGGGCATGGGCCGGCAACTGCTCGCCGGCCTGCCCGTGTTCCGCCGGTCCATGATGAAGTCCGACCGGCGGATGCGGGAGCTGCTGGGCTTCTCGCTCGTCGAGCAGCTGCTGTCCCCCGAGGGCCGCCTCGACGACATGGACGTGTTCCAGCCGCTGCTGTTCTCCCTCCAGGTCGCGCTGGCCGAGACCTGGCGCTCGCTGGGGGTGGAACCGGACGTCGTCCTGGGACAGAGCGTCGGCGAGTTCGCCGCCTCCCACGTCGCCGGCGCGCTCGACTTCGACGACGCCTCCCGCCTGGCCGCCCACCACGGCCGGCTCCTCCAGCAGCTGGCCGTGGGACGCGGCGAGGGCATCGTGGTGATGACCCCCGCGGACGAGGTCCGGCCCCATCTGACCGGCGGGCTCACCGTCTCCGGCTACAACGGCCTGAACTCCACCCTGGTCACCGGCACACCGCAGGAGATCGACGACCTCGTCCGGCGGCTGACCGAAGCGGGCGTCACCAACCACCGGGTGCGGATGGGCCACGCCCCGCACTCGTCGCTGGTCGACCACGTCCTCGCCCCGCTGAAGGTCGAACTGGAGGGCATCCGGCCGCGGACCACCCGCATCCCGATGATCTCGACGGTCACCGGCGAACTCGTCGACGGCGCGGAGCTCGGGCCGGACTACTGGGCGGACAACCTGCGCCGCGAGATCCGGGTGGTCGACGCCCTGACGAACCTGCGCGACCACGACATCGACGCGGTGATCGAGCTCAGCCCGCACCCCGTCCTGCTCAAGTCGGTGTCGGAGATCCTGCCGGCGGCCACCCTGCCCTCGCTCCGGCGCGGCGCCGACGAAGCCTCGACCCTGCTCGGCTCACTCGGTGCCCTGTACACCGCCGGGCTTCCCGTCGCGGCCCACCCCTTCCTGGCCGGCGACCGGGGACGGCACGTCGCGCCGAGCCCGGGCGACGCCGCGGCCGGCGAGCAGCTGCACCTCGTGCCCGTCACGGCCCGCACCACGGGCGCGCTGGCCGACACCTGCCGCGAGCTGTCCAACCACCTCGAACGCGACCCGGGCCTGCGGGTCTGCGACCTCGCCTACACCCTCGCCGCCAGGCGCACCCATCACAGCCACCGGATCGCGCTGTTCGCCCGCAACCGGCAGGACGTCCTGGACGGGCTCGCCCGGGTCGCCGCCGGCCAGTCGCACCCCGACGTCGTCACCGGCACGGTCTCCGGCAGCACCGACCGCCGGGTGGCGCTGGTGTTCTCCGGCGGCGGCACCCAGTGGGTCGGCATGGGCCGGGAGCTGCTGCGCTCGCACGCCGGCTTCCGCACCTGGATGAACGCCTGCGACGCCGCCGTGCGCGCGGCCGGCGGTTTCTCGGTGCTCGACCACCTCGCCGCCCCCGCGGAGGAGGCCAGGTACGAGGAGATGGACTTCCAGCAGCCGGTGCTGTTCGCCCTCCAGGTCTCGCTGGCGAAGGTCTGGCTCGAACTGGGCATCGAGCCGGCGGCCGTCGTCGGGCACAGCCTGGGCGAGGTCGCGGCCGCCTGCGTGGCCGGGGCGCTGTCCCTGGAGGACGCCGCCCGCGTCGTGGTCGCCCGCTCGCACCTGCTGGAGCGCAAGGCCGACGAGGGCGCCATGATCTCGGTCGACCTGCCGGAGGAGGAACTGCAGCCGCGGCTCGCCCCCTACGCGCAGCACGCCGCCATCGCCGTGGTCAACAGCCCCACCAGCGCGGCGGTCTCCGGCTCGCCCGAGGCCGTCGACGCCCTGGAGGCGGACCTCCGGCGGGACGGGATCTCGGTCCGGAGGATCCGGGTCGAACGGCCGGTGCACAGCCCCGGCATGGACCCGCTGATCCGGCCGCTGCGCGAGAGCATCGAGGGCATCACCCCGCTGACGCCGGCCATCCCCTTCCACTCCACGGCGCTGGCCGACACGGTGAACCCGGTCGCCGACGTCGACTACTGGGTGCACAACCTGCGCAACCAGGTCCGGTTCGCCGAGACGATCGGTGCGCTGGTCGACCGGGGCGTCTCCACCTTCATCGAGATCGGCCCGCACGAGACGCTGCGCGGCGCGGTCGAGGAGATCGGGCTGTCCCGCGGTGCCCAGGTGCACGCGGTCAACTCGCTGCGGCGCGAGGAGAGCGACGTCCGCTGCCTGCTGGGCGCCGCCGCCTCGCTGTACGTCAGGGGCCTGCCGCTGACCTTCGACCCGCTGTTCGCCGACGACGTCGAGGTCGTGGAGACCCCGCTCGTCCAGTGGCAGAAGGACCGCTACTGGATCGACACCGAGCCCCGCCGCGAACCCGCACCGGCCCCGGCCCCCGTCGAAACCGTGCCCGTGGCCGCGGCCGTGGCCGCGGCCGCGGCCGCTCCGGTGGAGACGCAGCCGGTGGCGCAGCGGCCGGTGGCGGAGGTCGTCCTCGCCGAACTCGCCGACGCGCTGGGCGTGCCGGTGAGCAGGTTCGACACGGCCGCCGGCCTGCGGGACTTCGGCCTCGACTCGATGCTGGCGATCCGCCTCGTCAACAAGATGCAGGCACTGTTCGGGCACCGGGTGTCGCCGGTGGTGTTCCTGGACGGCCGCTCGATCTCCGAGGTCGTCGGTCACTTCGTCGAGATCACCGGTGGACCGGCCGCGCCCGCGACAGCCACCCAGGCACCCCAGGCACCGGTCACGGCGGCCCGGCCCGCCCCGGCCCCGGCCCTCGGGGCCGAGCAGATCCGGTCGTTCCTGGAGGACCTGTCCGAACTGGACGCCGAGGAGCTGGTCGAGGAACTGGACGCGCGCGGGCTGCTGGAGGCCACCGACGCACCGGCGTTGGAGCAGCTCCGGGCCGAGGGCCTCGGTCTCCGGGTGGCGCCGGCCTCGCACGGCCAGGCCTCGCTGTGGTTCATGCAGATGGTCGCGCCGGACGCCGTGCCCTACAACTTCATGGTGACCGCCCGGATCCGCACCGCGGTCGACGAGGACGCGCTGGAGCGCGCCGTCCAGGCCGTGCTGGACCGACACCCCGCACTGCGCACCGTCTTCGTCGAGGCGGGCGGCAGCCCGTACCAGGTCATCCTGGACGAACCGGTGTACGAGTTCCTCGTGGTGGACACCTCCGGCCTGGACGACGAACAGGCCCGCGAGGAACTGGCCCAGTACGGGCACGAGCCGCTCGACATGGACAACGGGCCGCTCGTGCGGATCGTCCTCATGAGGCGCGGGCCGGCGGACCACTACCTGCTGGTGCTCGTCCACCACATCGCGTCGGACGCGGCGTCGGCCGACGTCATGATCCGCGAACTCCAGGAGTACTACGAAGGCGCCGACCCCGCCCGCAGCGCGCCGGTCGCCCCGTACACCGAGTTCGTCGAGTGGGAGCGGCAGTGGCTGGCCGGACCGGCGGCCGACGCGGCCCTGGACTGGTGGTCGCGGAAGCTGGCCGACCCGCCCGCCCACCTCGACCTCTCCAGCAAGGAGCGGCCGCCGGGCGTCACCTACGAGGGCCGCGACATCGCGTTCCGCTGGAGCGCCGAGGAGACGCGCCTGCTGCGCGAGTTCGCGGTGCGCGAGGGCGTGTCGATCAGCACCGTCGTCCTGGCCGGGTTCTTCGCCACGCTCAACCGCGCGGCCGGGACCGAGGACTCGGTGCTGGCCACCGCCATCGCCCAACGGGCCGAGCCCGGCTGGGAATCCGCCATCGGCTACTACCTCAACACCGTGCTGGTACGCGCGAACCCCGCCGGCGACCGCAGCTTCCGCGAACTGCTGCACGAGGTCCACGCCTTCTCGCTCGGCCTCCTGGAGCACATGAACTACCCCCTCGACCTGCTGGCCTCCCAGCTGAAGCCGCCGCGGGCCGAGGGCCGCTCCCCGTGGTTCGACGTGGTGGTGAACTGGCTGTCCTCGGACGCGTTCCCCCGCTCCGTCAAGCTCTTCCACGGCGTCGGCGAAACCCTCACGCCGGACGGCGCGCTGCCGCTCGAACCGCTTCAGGTGCGCAGGCACCTCGCCAAGTTCGACCTCGAAATCTCGATGGCCGACATCGACGGCAGGGTGGCCGGCCACGTCCAGTTCAAACCGAGCTACCTGGAAAGGCAGACCGTGACGGCACTGCTCGCGCTGTACCGCACCGTGCTCTTCGACTCGATCGCCCGACCCGACCTGGCCCTCGGCGACATCGCGTCGACCGGCCTCCCCGAGGAGACGGACCGGTGACCGAAACCCTGCACTCCGAGTTCATCGCCCAGGCGGTCAAGAACCCCGACGCGACCGCCGTCTACTCCGACGCCGGCGTCCTGACCTACGGCGAACTGAATGAGCGGTCCCGGGTGCTGGCCGAGCGGCTCGTCGCCGACGGCGCGGGCCCCGGCGTCCCCGTCGGCATCTGCGTCGAGCGCACCCCCGACCTGCTCGTCGCCGTCCTGGCGGCCCTGCGCGCCGGGTCCTGCTACCTGCCGCTGGACCCGAACTACCCCGCCGACCGGCTGACCTTCATGGTCCAGGACAGCGGGACCCGCCTGCTGCTCACCACGCCCGCGTCCCGGGCCGGTTGCCCGACCGGCCCGACCGTGGTCGTGCTCGGGGAGGGCGTGACGACCGAGCCCGGCGCGAAGCCGGTGGCGGTCGTGCCCGAGGACACCGCGTACGTCATCTACACCTCCGGCTCCACCGGCAGGCCCAAGGGCGTGGCCGTCCGGCACGCCGGCGCGGTGGCGATGCTCGCCGAGATGGACCGCGTCCTGGAGGGCTGCGACCTGAGCGGAGTCTCGGCGGCGAGCTCGGTCTGCTTCGACCTGTCCGTGATGGAGATCTTCAACGCGCTGTGCCGCGGCGGCGCCGTCGTGCTCGTCGAGAGCGCCGTGCACCTGCCGGAGAGCCGGTACGTGGACCGGATCACCCATCTGAGCGTCGTTCCCTCCGTCATGAACGGCCTGCTCGACGCCGGCGCCCTGCCCCCGAACGTGCGCTCCATCGTGTTCGGCGGCGAGGCGCTGCGCCGCAAGCTGGTGGACCGGGCCTACCGGGAGACCGGCGCCACCCGGGTGTTCAACGCCTACGGCCCCACCGAGGGCACCGTCTTCTGCTCGTTCGGGCTGGTGCCCGAGCACGGGACCGACGAGCCGACGATCGGGCCGCCGACCACCACCGACCTGGTCTACGTGCTCGACGGGAACCTGCGGCCGCTCCCGCCCGGCGAGTCCGGCGAGCTCTACCTCGGCGGCGTCGGCCTCGCGCACGGCTACGTCAACCGGCCGCGCACCACGGCCGAGCGGTTCGTGCCGGACCCGTTCCGCAGCGGCGAGCGGATGTACCGCACCGGGGACGTCGTCCGGTTCACCGAGGACGGCGAACTCCGGTTCCTCGGCCGCTCCGACCACCAGGTCAAGCTGCGCGGCTACCGGATCGAACTGGAGGAGGTCGAGGCCCGGCTGACCGGGTGCCCCGAGGTCCGGGAGGCCGCCGCCGCCGTCCAGGGCAACCGGCTGGTCGGCTACGTCGTGCCCGCGGGCGACGACGCGCCGCAGGACGGGCCCCGGCTGGACCCCGCGCTCCAGAGCGCCATCACCGGCAGGCTCGCCGTCGAACTGCCCGACTACATGGTGCCCGCGACGCTCGTCTTCCTGCCCGCCCTCCCGCTGGGCCCGGGCGGCAAGCTCGACCGCAACGCGCTGCCCGAGCCGCCGGCCGCCGACACCGACGGGCCGCTGACGGCCGCCAGTACGCCGACCGAGGTCGCGCTGTCGGAGATCTGGGGCCAGCTGCTCGACCTCGAACCGTCCACCATCGACGTGCAGTCCGCCTTCTACGACCTCGGCGGCGACTCGCTGCTGCTCGTCCGCCTCGCCCGGCTGATGACCCGGCGCTTCGACCGCCGCGTCCGGGTGCCCGACCTCTTCAGCTTCCGCGACATCGCCTCCCTCGCCCGCTGGCTCGACGACGACAGCGGCGCCACCCCCGAGGTGGTCCAGTCGGCCCGCGAGCGCGCCGGCGCCCGGCGTGCCGCGCTGCGCGGCCGCGGCACCGGCCGCTGAGTCACCCTCCACCCGACACGAAGCAGGAGCTTCCCCATGACCGACAGCCCCGAGCAGGAGTACGACCCGGGTGACGTGGCCGTCATCGGCATGTCCCTACGGGCTCCCGGAGCCCGCACCAAGGAACAGTTCTGGGACGTCCTCGTCAACGGCCGGGAGACCGTGTCCTTCCTGGCCAAGGACGACATCCACGTCGACGAGACCCTGATCCACAGCCCGTTCTACGTGCGGGCCTGCGGCGTGCTCGACACGTACGACAAGTTCGACCCGTCGGTGTTCGGCATCAGCGACCGGATGGCGGCCGCGATGACCCCGGAGAACCGGCTGTTCCTGGAGAGCGCCTGGGAGTCGTTGGAGGACGGCAGCTACGACCCGGACCGGCTCAAGGCCGAGATCGGCATGTACGGCGCCAACAACCCGCAGACCGCCGCGCTCTACAGCTCCCCGCCGGACCGGGTGTCGGTCGGCCCCGAGGCGATCGAGGCCAGCCTGGCGTGGTCGCCGGACACCATGACCTCCAACGCGCTGTACTACATGGGGCTCACCGGCGAGGCCGTCACCGTCGCCACCGCCTGTGCGGGCTTCCACTACGCGGTGCACTTGGCCTGTCAGTCGCTCCTGCTCGGCCAGAGCGACATGGCGATCGCCGGCGGCGCGATGGTCCGCCTGCCGCACCCCCGCGGTCACCTGTGGGAGGAGAACCGCATCCTGTCGAAGGACGGCCACTGCCGCCCGTTCGACGCCAACGGCACCGGCACGGCGCTGTCCAGCGGTGTCGTCACCGTGCTGTTGAAGCCGCTGGGCCGGGCCGTCGCCGACCGCGACCACGTCTACGCCGTGGTCAGGGGCTCGGCCGTCAACAACAACGGCGTCAGCGCGATGGCGTACGGCCTGGCCCAGCCCGAGCGGCTGAGCGCGTGCATCGCCGCCGCCATGGAGGTGGGCGGCGTCACCCCGGACACCGTCTCCATGTACGAGGCCAACGGTCTCGGCCTGCCGATGACCGACGAGCTCGAAGTGCACGCGGCGACCATGGCCTTCGGGAAGCAGACCGCGACCACCTCGATCGGCGGGGTCAAGGGCAACGTCGGCCACGGCGGCGTGGTGTCGGGCGGCTTCGGTGCGATCAAGGCCGCGCTGGCCCTGTACCACAAGACGCTCCCGGCGACGATCAACCTCACGGAGGTCAACCAGGACCTCGACTTCCCCAGCACCCCCTTCGTGCCGCAGATCGAAGGCGCGCACTGGGAGCCGGAGGCCGGCATCCGCCGCGCCGGCATCACCTCGATCGGCGGCGGCGGCTACAACGCGCACCTGCTGCTGGAGGAGGCGCCGGCCGTCGCCGAGCGCGCCCCCGAGGACGAGGGCAGGCCGCGGCTGGCGACCCTGTCCGCCCTGGACGACGACGCGCTGGCCCGTCAGCGCACCCGGCTCCGGGACTGGCTGGAGGCCGACCCCGGCCTGCGCCTGGACGACGTCTGCTTCACCCTCAACCTGGGCCGCAAGGTGATGGGCCGCCGGTGGGCGGCCGTGGTCCGCAGCCGCGAGGAGCTGATCGCGGCACTGGCCGACGACGCCCGCGGCCCGGTCACCACGACCGCCGCCGCCCCGCAGACGGACCCGGGTTCCTTCTCGCTCGACGACAACGGGATCGTGCCGTCCGGCCGGGACGTGCGGGCCCTGTCCGACCTGGCCGCCGCCTGGGTGACCGGCCGGCAGGTGGACTTCGACGCCCTGCACCTCGGGGAGGCCAGCCGCCGCGTGCCGCTGCCCACCTACCCGTTCCAGCCCCGCCGGTTCTGGCGTACGGACTGGTGACCATGAGCACTCCGGCACTGGACACCCTGGACCTGGGCGACCCGGCCACGTTCGCGGACCACGACCTCGACGGGTTCTGGCGCACCCTGCGGGACACCGCGCCGATGCACTGGAACCCTCCGGCCGGCGGCCGCCGCGGCTTCTGGGTGCTCTCCCGCTACGACGACATCATGGCCACCTACCGGGACAACGTGAACTTCACGTCCGAGCGCGGCAACGTGCTCGTCACCCTCCTGGAGGGCGGCGACGCCGGGGCCGGCCGGATGCTGGCCGTCACCGACGGGCCCCGGCACCTGGAGCTGCGCAAGATCCTCCAGCGGGTGCTCTCACCGAGGGTGCTCGACGAGGTCGCGCAGGCGGTCCGGCTCAACACCCGGCAGTGGATCCGCGAGGCGGTCGAGTCCGGCGGCTGCGACTTCGCGGAGCAGATCGCCGGCCGGATCCCGATGACCACGATCTCGAACCTGCTCGGCGTGCCCGAACGGGACCGGGACTACCTGCTCTCCCTGACCAAGACCGCGCTGTCGGCCGACGACGAGGACGTCGACGAGGTCGACTCCGAGATGGCCCGCAACGAGATCCTGATGTACTTCATGGACATCGTCGAGGAGCGGCGCGAGTCGCCCGGCGACGACGTGATCAGCATGCTGATCGCCAGCTCCATCGACGGTGTGCCGCTGTCCGACGAGGACGTCGTGCTCAACTGCTACAGCCTGATCATCGGCGGCGACGAGACCAGCCGGCTGACGATGATCGACTGCGTCCGCACGCTCGCGGCCCGGCCCGAGCAGTGGCGGCGGCTCAAGCACGGCGAGGTCGCGGTCGAGACCGCCGTGGAGGAGGTGCTGCGCTGGGCATCGCCCACGATGCACTTCGGGCGCAGCGTCGAACGGGAGACCGAACTGCACGGCGTACGGCTGCGGCCGGGCGAGATCGTCACGCTCTGGCACGCCTCCGGCAACCGGGACGAACGGGTCTTCGCGCGGCCCGAGGTGTTCGACCTCGGCCGCACCCCCAACAAGCACCTGGCCTTCGGCTACGGCCCGCACTTCTGTGTGGGCTCGTACCTGGCCAAGGTGGAGATCGCCGAACTCCTCAAGGCCCTGCGGGACTTCACCCTCGGCTTCGAGCAGACCGCCGCGGCGCTGCCGATCCGGTCCAACTTCCTGACCGGGTTCTCCACCATGCCGGTGCGCTTCCGACCCGACCACTCCGGACTGAAGGAGTGCGGATGAACATCTACATGTCAGGACAAGGGGCGTTCGCGGTGCAGGTCGCGGAAGCCCTCCTGGACAAGGGGCACAAGATCGCCGGTGCGGCCGCGCCCCGGCTGCGCAAGGGCAAGTCCGACGAGAGCGACGCGATGTCCTGGGACCGCCTGCGCGCCTGGGCGTTCCCCCGGGACATCCCCTGGACGGACTCGGCCGAACTGCGCGCGATGCACATCCCGGACGGGGTGGACGTCATCGTCGCCGCGCACTCGCACGCCTTCCTCGGCCGCCAGACCCGCGCCAGGGCCGGCATCGCCACCATCGGCTACCACCCCAGCCTGCTGCCGCTGCACCGCGGCCGGGACGCGATCCGGTGGACGATCCGCGACGGCGACAAGGTGACCGGCGGGAGCGTCTACCACCTGACCGAGCGCACCGACGGCGGCCCGCTCGCCGCCCAGGAGCACCTGTTCGTGCCCCCGGGCTCGACCGCGCAGAGCCTGTGGCGCGACCACCTGGCGCCGCTCGGCGTGCGGCTGCTGCTGAAGGTGGTCGACGACCTCGCCGCGGACCGGCGGATCGAGGTCCCCCAGGACGAGAAGCTCGCGACCTGGGAGCCCGCGATGGACACCCAGCCGCTGTTCAAGCCCGAACTCATCGCCCTGCCCGGGTCGGTGCAGGTCGAGAGCCACACGTGGGCACTTCACGAAGAGTGACGGCCGCGCGGTGAAAGCCGCGCGGTGACGGCCGTCGCGGCGGTCGCGCGGCGACGGCCTTCCGACCCGCAAACGCCGGTGGCCCGCACACAACTC
>NZ_JBHVFE010000217.1:0-14357 GCF_042801945.1 Kitasatospora sp. NPDC057542 | reverse complement strand
GGGCGCGGTAGTGCTGCCGCGCCCGCCCCGGCCTCCCTCAGCCGGCCGGCTCCTCGCGCAGCCGGCGGGCGGCGCCGACCAGGTTTTCCACGGAGGCCCGGGTCTCCGCCCGGCCGCCGCTCCCCCGGACCGCTCAGGCCCGCGGCTCCCGGTGCCGCCACCGCACCGGGTCGTCGGCCCCCGCCGCGCCCGGCGCGGTCCGGGCCGGCGCCCGGTAGCCGGCGCTGGAGAGCACCAGCATCTCGTCGGCCCCCGGCTGGAACTCGTAGGCCACCCGCTCCACCCGGCTGGGGACACCGAGCTCCGCCAGTTCCTCGCGCAGCGGCGCCAGACCCTCGTAGCGCGCTCCCGTGTCGTACACCACCAGCGGGAAGATCCGGACCTCCCGGCGCGCCACCCGGGCGAGCTCCAGCAGCCCCGCCCGGTGGAACTCCCTGCCCAGCCGGTTGCCGTACGAGAACAGCAGGTGCGAGCTGAGCGCCAGGTCGAAGGAGTCGTCGGCGAAGGGGAGTTCGGGTAGCGAGCCGGCCAGGTAGCGCTCCGGGCGGGCGGCGATGTCCGCGCGGAAGGCGCGGGCGTTGGCGGTCCACTGGCGGATCATGTCGTCCGCGTCGGCGTACCAGGCCCGGGCGTAGCCGACCGTCTCCTTCACCAGCCGCTCGCGCTTGAACTCCGTCTCCCGCTCCACCAGCAGGCCCAGTTCCTCGCGGTGCTCGGCGTACTGGCGGTCGACGGCGACGGCGTCGACGCCGCGCTGCCCGGCCTCCGCCACGAAGCTCGCGGCGCCGGCCGGGCAGTCCAGGACGCGCTGCTCCAGGTCGCGCTCGGTGAGCGCGAACATCGCCCGGTACTCCGCGAAGGAGCGCGCGCTGACCAGCACGGCTCAACCCCTCCCGACGAACGGCATGGTGGTCGGCAGCACCACCAGGGACTGGATGGTGGTGTCCGGCGGCTGCGAGGCCATCAGCACCAGGGCCTCGGTGAAGCGCTCCACCGGGATGGTCGCCTCGACGGCCATGGTCCGGTCGGCCTGCATCGCGGCCGGCTGCGGGCCGCCGTCCACCGGGGTGACGTTGCCGACGTCGATCTGCCCGCACGAGATGCCGTACGGCCGGCCGTCCAGGGCGAGCACCTTGGTGAGGCCGAGGACGGCGTGCTTGGCGGCGGTGTACGCGATCGAGTCGGGGCGCGGCACGTAGGCCGAGGGCGCGCCGTTGTTGATGATCCGCCCGCCCTGCGGGGTCTGGGTGCTCATCACCCGGAAGGCCTCGCGGGCGCAGAGGAAGCCGCCGGTGACGATGGTGTCCAGCACCCGGTTCCAGTCCTCGAACGGGGTCTCGGTGATCGGCCGGCGCGGGGCGGCGGCGCCCGCGTTGTTGAACAGCAGGTCCAGCCGGCCGTGCCGGTCGAGGACGGTGTCGAAGAGCCGGGCGACCTCCTCCGGGCTGCGGATGTCGGTCGGGACGGGCAGCACCCGGCAGGCGCCGGGCCCGGCCAGGACCGCGGTCTCCTCCAGCGCGTCCTTGCGCCGCCCGGCGACGACCACGGTCCAGCCGGCCGCCAGCAGGGCCAGCGCCGAGGCCCGGCCGAGCCCGCTGCCCCCGCCGGTGACGATCGCCACCCGCCCGTGCGGTGCGGCCGCGCTGACGGCCTCTCCCGTGGTGGTCACGGCGCCCACTCCTCCCCCTCGTTGACCCAGACCCGCAGCATCCGCCGGGCGTACCGCCCGGGCTCGTCGGCGAAGGCCGAACGCCCGTGCAGAACCCGGCTGTTGCGGATGATCAGCAGGTCACCGGCGGCCATCGACAGTCCGAAGGCGATCTCCGGCCGGTAGAGCACCTCGTCCAGCACGCCGAGCGCCTCCCACTGACGGTCCGTCAGCTCCGGACCGCCGCGGTCGGGGGACGAACGGACGGTGCGGGTCTGGTAGTAGCAGCCGACCGTTCCGTCCTTGCGGTCGTACAGGATCGGGGTGACCACCACCTGCGGGCCCGCCCGGCCGCTGCGCTCGAAGGTCCAGTCCTCGCGGAGCGTGGACAGCGCGTCCGGCCGTTCCCGCTGGATCAGGTCGTGCACGTGCCGGGCGCTCGCCAGCTTGGTCAGCCCGCCGCCGTCGAAGGCGGGCCGGATGCAGAGCAGGACCAGCAGGTCGCAGGTGTCGCAGTGGAAGCCGAGTTCGGTGTTGCCGTCGCCGTCCTGGTCGTGCAGCACCGAGGTGAGGTCACCGCGCCCGTTCTGCGGCACGATCCGGCCGAAGTCCCGCAGCAGGAAGGAGAGCACCTCGGTGATCTCCTGCTCCGGGTGGGCCGGGTCCACCAGTCCGCTCACATGGGTGATGCCGACCGAGTCGGCGGCCTTCCGGACGAACTCCCGCAGCCGGGCCCGCACCTCCTCGGCCGCGTCCCAGCGTCCGGCCCGCGCGTCGGCCCAGAGCAGCCGTCGCTCCCGCTCCCCCAACGGGAGCGACCAGAGCTCCCGCCGGGCGTCCAGCTCCAGGCTGCTCCAACCGATTTCGGTCACCGCGTCCATGTCCTCTCCTCCCTACCGGCCGCCGGCCGCGACGGCCTTCGCCCACAGCTCCAGGCCCTCGTCGATCTGTTCGGCCGTGACGACCAGCGCGGGGATCATCCGGACCACGTTCAGATGGATCCCGCACAGCAACAGCAGCAGGCCGTACTCGGCCGCCGTCTGCTGGGCCCGCCGGGCCGCCTCCGGATCCGGGGTGCCGTCCGGGCGGCAGAACTCGCTGGCGGCCATCAGCCCGAGCCCGCGGACGTCGGCGATCCCGGGCGCCTCGGCGGCGACCGCGCGCAGCCCGGCCAGCAGCCGGGCGCCCTGCTCGGCCGCGTTCTCGACCAGCCGCTCCTCGCGCAGCACGTCCAGGGTCGCCAGGGCGGCGGCGCAGGCCACCGGGTTGCCGCCGTAGGTGCCGCCCTGCGAGCCGGGCCAGGCGCGCCCCATCAGCTCGGCGGGCGCGGCGATCGCGGACAGCGGGAAGCCACTGGCCAGGCCCTTCGCGGTGATCAGGACGTCGGGTCGGAAGCCGTCCCCGTGCGGGTGGGCGTCCTCGTGCTGGTGGGCCCAGAACCGGCCGGTGCGGCCGAAGCCGGTCTGCACCTCGTCCACCACCAGCAGGATGCCGTGCCGGTCGGCCCGCTCGCGCAGCCCGGCCAGGAAGCCGGGCGGGGCCGGAACGTAGCCGCCCTCGCCGAGCACCGGCTCGACGAACACGGCCGCCGTCTCGGCGGGCGCGCAGACCGTGGCGAGCACCTCGTCCAGGCCGCGCAGGGCGTGCGCCACCGCCTCCTCCCCGGACAGTCCGAGCCTGAACGCGGCCGGGAAGGGCGCCACCGCGACCCCGGGCATCAGCGGGCCGATGCCGGCCCGGAACCGGGTGCCGGCGGTGGTGAGCGAGGCCGCGCCCATGGTGCGGCCGTGGAAGGAGCCCTCGAACACGATCACGTTCTGCCGCCCGGTGGCGTGCCGGGCGAGCCGCAGCGCGGCCTCCACCGCCTCGGTGCCGGCGGTGGCGTAGAACAGCGAGTCCAGGCCGGGCGGCAGCACCTCGCCGAGCCGCTCGGTGAGCGTGAGGAGCTGGTCGTGCAGCACGGTGGTGTACTGCCCGTGGATCAGCCGGCCGGCCTGTTCCCGGACGGCCTCGACCACCCTCGGGTGGCAGTGGCCGGTGCTGGTCACCCCCACGCCGGAGGTGAAGTCGAGGTGGCGGCGGCCGTCGGCGCCGTAGAGGTGGAGTCCTTCGCCGCGTACGGCGACGACCGGGGTGGCCTGCTTGAGCACCGGGGACAGCTGGGACACGGGGCCTGCCTTCACGGGTTGGTCCTGCCTTCACGGATGTCGTCACCGGTGGCGGCACGGATGTCGTCACGGGTGGGTGGGGGCGGGTCGACGGGCGGCAGGTAGCCGGCCTCGGCGGCCCAGGTGAGCGCGGCCGACCACCACCGCGGGGTCGGGGCGGCGAAGCGCACGCCCAGCCGGTCGAGCACCCCGGTGGTGTACGCGCTGTCCACCAGGACGCGGCGCTCCTCCTGCGCCGCCCAGGCGGCGGCCAGCCGGACGGCCGTCGGGTGGCGCCGCTCGGCCCGGGCGAGGGCGGCCGCGAAGGTCTCCTCGTCGGTGAGCCGCACACGGTGGCCGTGCCCGGCCAGCCACCGCACCAGATCGTCGTGCGGGACGGCGTGCGGCGACTCCACGTGGTACGCCCCGGGCGCGGCGTACGGGTCGAGCGCGATCGCGGCGATCCCGGCGGCCACCGTGTCCACGTACGAGAAGGAGAAGGCGGTGTCCGGCCGGCTCGGCGCGGCGCCGGCGAGCAGGTAGCCGCGGATCAGCTGGTAGATCCGGTTGTCGTCGGCGTTGGCCTGGAACGCGCCGGTCCGGCTGTGCGCCGCGATGTGGCCGCTGCGGTGCAGGTAGGCGGCGTGTCCGCGGGCGGCCCAGGCCCGCACGGCCTGCTCGGCCCGGTACTTGGTCCGCTCGTACGGGGTGCGGAAGTGCTGGCCGATCTCCAGGTCCGCCTCGCTGAAGCGGCGCGGCGGGCCGTCGACGCCGCCCGAGACGGCGAGCGTGGAGACATGGTGGAGCCGTGCGTCCGGGGCGTGCTCCCCGACCCAGTCGAGCAGCCGGCGCACCGCCGTGTGGTTGGTGCGCTCCAGTTCGTCGGGCGGGGCCACCAGCCGGACGTCCGCCGCCGCGTGCACCACCAGGTGGGCGCCCCGGGCGAGTTCCCGCCCGGCCGGGGAGAGGCCGAGGCCGTCCCGGTCGATGTCCCCGGCGAGCACCCGGACGGGGCCGGTCCCGCCGCCCGCGCCGGTGCCGAGCCGTTCCAGGGCCCCGGCGTCGTCCGCGGCCCGCACCAGGCAGGTGACCTCGGCGCCGCGCCGGAGGAAGGCCGCCAGCAGGTGCCGCCCGAGGTAGCCGGTGGCGCCGGTGAGCAGCACCCGGGCAGGTTCGCGCACCGTCGCCCGGGTGGCCGTGGCGACGCCGGGGTGCAGCAGCTGGCCGGAGGTGGACAGCGGTGCCCGCACCGGCGGTGCGGCCTGCGGCGCCCGCGCCTGCGCCACCACGGCCCGGGCGAACCGCCCGGTGATCCGCTCGGCGGCCGGGTGCGACAGGCCGGGTCGGCCGTACACCAGGTCGGCGACCAGCCGCTGCTCCACCACCCTTGCGGTGAGGCGCAGTTCGTACAGCGGGTCGCCCCCGGCGCAGCGGGCCGTCCCGGCCTGTTCGGCGGCGACGGTCCAGTCCAGTGCGGGTTCCTCGGGCAGCCGGAAGGTGCCGAGGAAGTTGAAGCCGACGGCGGGCCGTTCGCCGGGCGCGTCCATCGGCCGGACGGGTGCCTCGCGCAGCCGCCGCGCCACGGTGTCCGAGGTGGCGCCGGCGTCCAGCTCGACGTGCTTGACGGCGGTGAACCAGCCGACGGTGTCCAGGAATTCGCCCGCGTCGCCGACCGCGTCCCGGCCGTGGGTCTCGACCTCCACCGCGATCCGGGGGCGTCCGCCGTCGCCGGCGACGGCCTCGGTGAAGGCGGCCAGCAGCACGGCCTCCAGCCCGGCGCCGTGCCGGGCGATCAGCCGGGCGGTGGCGTCCGGGTCGAGTGCCCAGCTGAGCGCCGCGGGCTCCTGCGGAGCCGGCTCGCCGCCGGCGGGCTCCACGCACACCCGCTCGACGACGGGCGAGGAGACCGCCGCCCAGGCGTAGAAGTCCGCCGTCGGCGGCAGGTCGGCCGGCTTCCGGTCGAGCACCGCCCGGTACGCGTGCGCCAGGTCGTCCAGCAGGATCCGCCAGGACAGCCCGTCGACCACCAGGTGGTGCGCGATCAGCGCGAGCCGGTCGTCGGTGCCGGGCGGGCCGGCGAACAGGTGGGCGCGCAGCAGCCGGCCGGCCAACGGGTCGATGCTGCGGTGGAGTTCGGTGCAGACCCCGGCGACGGTGTCGGCGATCTCCCCGGCCGCGCGAGGGATCCGGGAGAAGGAGACCGGGTCGAGGTCGGCCACCGCCCGGACCTCGCCGCAGCCGTCCGGGGTGACCGGCCGGCGCAGCGCCGGATGCCGCTCCAGGACGGCCGCGACGGCCGCCGAGAGTGCCTGCGGGTCGACGGCGGTGCGGCATCGCAGCAGCACGGACTGGTTCCAGTGCCGCAGGTCCCGCACCGACCGCTGCCGGTACAACCAGCGCTGGGCGGGGGCGAGTCGGAGCCGGTCGGTGTCGCCGCGCGGGGCCGGAACGGACGGCGCGACCGGGACGGCGGCCGCCGCCAGGCCCTCCGCCGTCGGGTGCCGGTAGAAGTCCTCGTAGGCGACCCGCAGGCCGGAGCGCCGCAGGAAGGCGATGGTGCGCATGGCGAGGATGGAGTCCCCGCCGAGGCTGAGCACGTCGGTGTGCGTCCCGATCGCGGGCAGGCCGAGGGCGCCCGCCCAGAACCGGGCGATCTCCCCGGCCGGGCCGCTCGCGGCGGTGCCGCTCGGCTCCGCCCGGGCCTCGACCAGTTCGGCCGCCAGCTCCGCCAGCCGCGGCCGGTCGAGCTTGCCGTTCGGCCCGACCGGGAACTGCGGCAGTACCAGGATCGGCTGCGGCACGGAGTAGCCGGGCAGCCGGTCCCGCAGGTGCGCGGTCAGCGCCTCCAGGCCGACGAAGCCGTCCGACAGCCGGACGACGCCGATCAGTTGGCTGCCGAGCGCGGTCTCCCGAAGCAGCGCCGCCGAGCGGGCGACGCCCGGGTGGCCGTCCATGGCCCGCTCCACCTCGGCGAGGTCCACCCGGTAGCCGCGGACCTTCACCTGGCGGTCCACCCGGCCCAGGAAGACCAGGTTCCCGTCCGCCCGCCTGCGGCACAGGTCGCCGGTGCGGTAGACCGGTTGGCCTTCGTGCCGGACGAAACCGCGGGCGGTCTCGTCCGGCCGCCCGAAGTACCCGGCGCTCACGCCCCGGCCGCCGATGAGCAGTTCCCCCACCGTGCCGTCCGGCACCACCCGGCCGGTGCCGTCCACCACGGCCAGCAGCACCTCCCCGATCCCGGTGCCGATCGGTACGGTCGGCTCCTCGGCGGGCAGTTGGCGGGCGGAGGTGACGAGCAGGCAGGTGGCTCCGACGGTGGTCTCGGTCGGGCCGTAGTGGTTGGCCAGCCGCGCGGTGGTGCCGCCGTCGAGCAGGGCGGCGGCAAGCGGGCGGGGCAGCGGCTCGCCGCCGAGCAGCACGGTGTGCAGCGGCGGGAAGTCGGCCGGGCGGCCCTCCAGCAGAGCGGACAGGTGCGAGGGGGTGGTCTTCAGCACGTCCACCCGGGCCCGCCGGAGCGAGGCCCAGAAGGCCTCCGGGTCGCGCACCTCGCGGTCCGGCACGAGGTGCACCGAGCCACCGGTGGCCAAGGCGAGCAGCCAGGCGGTGTGGCCCAGGTCGGCGGCCAGGGTGGTGACGTGCGCGGCGCAGGGCGCGTCGGCCTCGGTGAGGCCGAGCCGCCCGGCCAGCGCCCGGGCGTAGTGCACGGCGTTGGCGTGGGTGACGGCCACCGCCTTGGGCTCGCCGCTCGACCCGGAGGTGAAGGAGAGGTACGCGAGGTCCTCGCCCCGCACCTCGGTGGCCACCGGGGGCAGCTCCGGCAGCGCCTCGACGTCCACCGCCTCCCCGCCGGGCCCGCCCTCGGTGGCCAGGACCCGGGCCACCCGGACGGACGCCAGCCGCCGGGCCAGGTCGGCCGCCGACCAGTCCGGATCGGTCAGCACGGCCGCCGCGCCCGCACGCAGCACCCCGTGCAGCAGCACCAGCATCCGGGCGTCCCGGGGGCCGACCAAGGCGACCCGGTCGCCCCGGCCGGTGCCGGTGGCCGCCAGCCGGGCGGCGATCCGGGCGGCCGCGGTGTCGAGCGTGCGGTAGTCGAAGCCGCGGACGCCGTCGCCCAGGGCGGGCCGGTCCGGGTGGGCCCGGGCGAGGTGGGCGAGCAGTCCGGGCAGTGAGCGGGCGGAACGGGCGGGGGGCGCGGATCGGACGTGCTGCGTCGCGGACGTCACGCCGGCTCCTCCCCCGCCCGGCCCTCCCGGGCGGGTCCGGCGGCCACCTGCGGGTCGCCCGCCAGGTAGCCGTCCAGCAGCGCCCGCTCGGGCAGCCGCCCGGCCAACTCCCAGGCCAGCATGCGGTGCAGGCCGTCGAGGTGGATCAGGCCCGACCGGACCTTCAGGTCCCCGTAGTCGGGGTGGCCGATCGGGGCGGTGCTGAGGTAGACGGGCGTGAACGGGGCCCACCGCAGCAGCCTCAGCTTCGCCGCGCAGACCGGGTTGGCGGCGGTCCAGGCGGCTCCTCCGGCGCGGACCCGCTCGGCCGCCTCGGCCACCGTCAGTCCGGAGCGCGGCACCAGTTCGAGCTCCCCGCCCTCGCTGAGGTGCCAGGGCAGCACGACGCCCAGGACGTCCGCCCGGGAGAGCCGGATCCGCCGCCAGCCGCCGGGGATGCGGCCGGCGCGTTCGAGGCTCTCCTCGCCGTACACGTTGCTGTTCGCCTCGTGGGCCCGTTCCACCGGGTGGTCCCGCAGGTAGGCGGCGTGGACCTCGGGGTAGGCGACGGCGGTGACGATCTCCACGGCAGTGCTCCTCAGACGGTTCCGGTGGATTCGGCGCCCGTGTACCCGGCGCCGCTGTACCCGGCGCCGCCGTACTCGGTGAAGTGCCGTTCCGCGAACAGCTCGGGCCACTGGCCGTCGGCCAGGTCCAGTTCGCGGGCCCGGGCGAGCATCTGCCGCCAGTACGGCTTCACCGGGCGCCAGCGCGCCCCCACCTGGCAGTAGGAGGCGTCGACGAAGTACCGGGGGCGGCCCGGCCCTTCGGGCGCCGGCCGGCGGGTGTGGAACAGCGCCGAGTTGAGCAGCACCGTCGAGCCGGGCGGCAGCCGGTCGATCACCACCTCGCCGGGCAGTTCCGCGGTGCCGTGGTGGGCGAAGGCGGACTTGCCGACGGCGCGCAGGTGCGAGCCGGGCAGCACGGCCAGGCTGCCGACCTTCTCGTCCAGTCCGCCGAGGTAGTGCAGCGCGTGGACCATCAGCAGGGACGGGTCGGAGCGGTCGTTGGGCTCGCAGTCGTGGTGCCAGGCCTTGCCCGGGATCCCCGGGTCCTGGCGGTCGCTGTGCAGGTGGTGGAAGACGAAGTCCGGCCCGAGCAGGCGGGTCAGGGTGCGCAGCAGCGGCGGGTGGGTGAGGAGTTCGCCGTGGGCCGGCAGCTCCAGTTCCAGCAGCGGGGGCGGTCCGTACCGCAAGGGGTCGGCGCACGCCGCGATCGACCGGGCCCGCAGGCCCTCGTCGACCCACCGGTCCACCTCGGGGGCGAGCCGCTCGCGCAGCGCTTCCGGCAGCAGGCCCGGCAGGACCAGGTACCCGGACTCCAGGAACTGGCGGCGGCGCCCGGTGTCGAGGGCCTCGCGCCCTCCGGAGGACAGCGTCACCGAACCGATCCCCTCCTTCCGCTCGGCGGGGCACACACGGGAATCCGGCACCACGGGACGTGGCAGGAGCAGTGGAGGCACACGGGGGTCATCCAGACCTCGGGTGGCGGCGGAGCGTCCGTCACGGGCGCCTCGGCCGCCACAGCTGAATCGCGATCACCACGAAGAGGCACGCGTTGATCACGCAAGGTAGTCCGCCTCAGGAGTATGAACCTGTCCTCGCGTCCACGACAAGGCCGATGCCGGCCCCTGGACACCTTCCCGCCACCGTGCCGTTCAGCTCCGGCCACCACTCGGCTCCCGCCTCACGGGGAACTCCGGGCCGCTCGGGCCCCGGTGATTCGCCGCCGCAACAGCGGATGCGGCACAGTGAGGTCATGAACGCGGGAACCAGGAGTCAGCGGACGGCCGGACCGGTCAGGCGCCGCCCGGTCCAGCAGCGCAGCCTGGAGCGGTACGGCCGCATCCTGGACGCCTGCGCCGGACTGCTGGACGAGGTCGGGGCGACCGCGCTCACCACCAAGGAGGTCGCCCAGCGCGCCCAGGTACCGATCGGCACCCTCTACCAGTTCTTCGCCGGCAAGGAGGACCTGCTGGCCGCCCTCGCCACCCGCAACCTCGACCAGTACCTCCAGCGCCTGGACGCCCGGCTGGCCGCCGCCGCACCGGTCGGCCCCGCCGTCTTCAGCGACCTCGCGGTGGAGGAGTTCGTGGCGATGAAACGCGCGGTGCCGGGCTTCGGAAGGCTGGACTTCGGCCTGGCCGGCCCGGCCGTCCCCACCGGTGTCCGGGACGACCGGCACCTACTGGACGCGGGCGTGGACAACAACACCGCCGTCGCGTTGCGGCTCCAGGCGCTCGGCGGCGAACTGTTCCGGGCGGGCGACCCGACGGCCACCACACTGACCCTGCGGGTAGCCCTGGAGGCCGCCGACGCCGTGCTCAAACTGGCCTTCCGGGACGCCCCCGACGGCGATCCGACACTGATCGCCGAGTGCAAGCGGTTGGTCCGCGGCTACCTCGCGCAACAACCGTCCGCCCGCTGACGCCCGGACCCGCGGGCCTCGGACGCCCCGCCCGCCCGAGGCGTTGCGAGCCCGCCGCGCCCGCAGCACAGTGGATAGCGGAACGGCCGCGGAGGCGGCAGGAACACACGACCGGAGGAGCAGACCATGCACGCAGCGGTAGGTGACCAGCTCCACATCCACAGCAGGTCGGTGGGCATGGTGGACCAGAAGGGCGAGATCATCGAGGTGCGCGGCACCGACGGCGAGCCGCCGTACGTGGTCCGCTTCGAGGACGGCCACGAAGGTCTGATCTACCCCGGCCCCGACTGCAACATCGAACAGCGCCAGGCGGAACGCTGACCCACACCCCCGCCGCTCCGCGCGCCACCCGCGCGAGGTGGTGAGGAGCGGTGTCCGCCCCCACGGCCCCGCTGCCCGGGGCATTCGCCGAGCTCGCGCCACTGCTGGACCACTACGGGTACCTCGCGGTGGCGCTGCTCGTCCTGCTGGACAACTGCGGCATCCCGGTGCCCGGGCAGACCATCCTGGTCCTGGCCTCGGTGTACGCCGGCGCCGGGCACCTCGACTTCGCCGCCGTCCTGCTGATCGCGGCCGGCGCCGCCGCGCTCGGCAACAGCCTCGGCTACCTGATCGGCCACACCGGCGGGCGCGCCTTCGTCCACCGCTGGGGCCGCTACGTGCTGCTCACCCCGGCCCGGATGGAGCGCGCGGACGCCTTCTTCGCCCGGCAGGGCGGCAAGGTGGTGACGGTCGCCCGCTTCGTGGACGGGCTGCGCCAGTACAACGGGATCATCGCCGGGACCACGGAGATGCCGTGGCGCCGGTTCCTGCCGTACAACCTGCTCGGTGCGGTGCTGTGGACGGCGGTCTGGGGCACCTTCGGCTACGTCGCCGGGGCCAACATCGGCACCGTCTACCACACGGCGCTGCGCTACCAGGTCTGGTTCGCGGTCGGGCTGGGCGTGCTGGTCGCCGCCCTCCTGCTCCGGCAGGTGCTGCGCTACCGGCGCCGGCGCCGCGCGGGCACCGACGCCTCCGGGGAACGGCCCGACTAGCGCAGCGGGAACACCTCGAACGGGACCGCGAAGCGCGTCCCCAGCCGGCTGCCCGCGTCCCGGCCGAAGCCCTCCAGGAACTCCCGTGGCTCCGCCATCGCCCCGCCCAGCCCGGCCAGGTACGCCTTGTGCTCCTCCAGCGAGGCGACGCCCCGGTCGAAGTGCTCGGTGGTGTCCACCGCGTGCTTCGCCTCCGGCGAGGCCGCCGCCCAGATCTGCCGCACGCCGCTCCACGGCTCGTGGCCCTCGGCCAGCAGCTCGCGGAACACCCAGCGGTTCCCGGCGTCCCGGACCCCGTCCAGGGTGGCCCGGCCGACCGCGATGTGGTCGGCCTGGTTCAGGAGCACCCCGCCGTAGGTGTCCCGGAAGTTGCTGGTGATCACGATGTCCGGCCGGTGTCTGCGCACCGCCCGGGCGATGTCCCGGCGCAGCGGCAGGCCGTACTCCACCACGCCGTCCGGGTAACCGAGGAACTCCACGGTGTCGACGCCGACCACGCGTGCCGAGGCGACCTGCTCGGCCTCGCGCAGCGGGCCGCACTCGGCCGGGGCCAGCGAGTCGATGCCCGCCTCGCCGCTGGTGACCATCACATAGACGACCTTCTTGCCCTGCGAGGTCCAGCGGGCGACGGCCGCGGCCCCGCCGTACTCCATGTCGTCGGGGTGGGCCACGATCGCCAGCGCGGTCCGCCAGTCCTCGTCGACGGGCTCGAAGGGCTCGGGGGTCTGCTCGGTCATGCTGCTCGTTCCTCTCGGTGCGGCTCACGGTCGTACGGACGTGCCCGGCCACCGGACCGGGATTCCGGCAGCCGACCGGGAACTTACCGTGCGTCAGGCGGCGTCGAAGGGGCATGACCCGCATTCGGCTCGCCTTCGTCCACTCGGGGAACACGCCGGTCGTCCTCTACCCGGTCGCGGTTCTGCTCCTCCTCGCGGCGCTGTCCGGCAGGCTTGCCTCTGACGCAGGCGTCAGGGGTTAGCGTCCGGGCGTCCCGCGGCGGCACCGACCGCCGCCGCAACCTCCTGCTCCGAGGAGCGCCGCCATGGCCCTGCCCACCACCGCCCGCGTCGTCCGGCTGACCGCCGCTCCGACCGGACTGCCCGCCCCCGAGGACTTCACCGTGGCGGAGGAGCCGCTGGCGGCCCCCGGCCCCGGGGAGGTGCTCGTCCGCAACCGGGCCTTCCTGGTCTTCCCCGGCCTGCGCACGCTGATCGGCGACGCGGGCTCAGGCCTGCCGCTGCCTCACATCGCCCCGGGGGACGCACTGTTCGGGCCCGCCCTCGCCGAGGTGCTGGCCGCACCGGAGGACGGGCCGCTGCGCCCGGGCGACCTGGTCACCCACCTGTACGGCTGGCGGAGCCACGCGCTCGCCGAGGCCGCGCGGTTCACCCCCGTCCCGGCGGACTTCCCGGAGCCGCTCGCCCTGCTCTCCACCGCCTCGGCCGGCTACGGCGGGCTGACCCGCTCCGCTGGGGTGCACCGGGGTGACGTGGTGCTGGTGACCGGCGCGGCAGGCGCGGTCGGCACGATGGCCGGGCAGGTCGCCCGGCTGCTCGGCGCCGCCCGGGTGATCGGCACCACCCGCTCGCCCGCCAAGGCGGAGCGGCTGACCGCCGAACTCGGCTACGACGCGGTGCTGGTGCCCGGCGAGCGCCCGTTCGCCGGGCAGCTGGCCGAGGCCGCGCCGGACGGCGTCGACGTCGTGCTGGACCTGGTCGGCGGCGAGCAGCTGACCGCCGCCGTGGACGCGGCCCGGCGCGGTGCCCGGCTCGCGTTGGTCGGCGCACTGGCGGGCCAGCTCGCACCGGAGCGCCCGGGCGGCGACGCACCGACCGTGATCGATGCCTTCCGGGTCGTCACCCTCGGCCTGGCCCTGCGCGGCTTCACCGGACTCGACCACCCGGACCTGGAGGCCGAGTGGCGGGAGCGGCTGGGCGGCTGGCTGCGCGCCGGGGAGATCAGCTTCCCCTGGACGCCGGTGGCGGGCATCGACCGGGCCGCCGCGGCGTTGACCGGACTGTTCACCGGGGACACCTTCGGGACCACCATCGTGGAACTCTGACGACCAGGGAGCAGGCATGCGGATCGGCGACGCGGCGGCAGCGGCGGGCACCACACCCAGGGCGCTGCGGTTCTACGAACAGCGCGGGCTCCTCCACCCGCCCGCCCGCTCCGCCTCCGGCCAGCGCGAGTACGGCCCGGCCGAGGTCGCCCGGGTCCGGGTGATCCGCCGGCTCCTCGCCGTGGGGCTGACGGTGGACGACCTGGCCAGCCGCGTCCACCGCCTCGACCTGCTCGGCCAGGACCCGCCGGTCCGCTGCTCCGACTCCCCCGGACCCGACACCCTGGCCCCCGTCGTCCACGCCCGCCTGGCCACCCTGGACGCCGAGATCGCCCGTCTCACCGCCCTGCGCGCCAAGCTCGCCCACCACATCGCGACCGGCGGCGGCGAGGTCCCGGGCGAGGCTGACGGGGCCCCGGCTCACTCGCCGTCCATACGTCCTTCGCCCAGTGACTTCTCCAGCTCGGTGCAGGCCTTGAGATCGACCCGGATCCGGCCCGTCGCCGGGGAGCCGTCGCCTCCCCCGGTCTCCGCCGCTTCCCGCGGAGGCGAGCTTCAGCGACGCCTTGCCCGCGCCGGCGGTCCTGCCGAGACCGACGCCGCCCTGCAGCCCCACGGCCACTGACCCGAACCGGACCACCGGATCACCTGCCATGGCGCCGAGAGCCTCCTCGATCGGAGCCATGACCTTGCTGGTGATCTCGTCGACGACGGCCCGTCACCGGGTCGTGCAACGGACCCGCCCGGGACCTCGCGACGGGGGTGCGCGAG
>NZ_JBHVFE010000216.1:0-14382 GCF_042801945.1 Kitasatospora sp. NPDC057542 | reverse complement strand
GCGCAGACCTCGCGCCGGCCGCCCCCGCCGCGAACGCTCGTCAGTGAGGATCGGGTCCTGGTGGCCTGCGGGGATCTGACATGCACGTCCTCGGTACCGAAGTGTCCGTGGCTGTCCGAGGCACGGTGTCCCTCCCGCGGCCTGTGCGGGAGGGGCACCCTTGGCAGGCGGCCGGAGGTGTCACGGCTCCTTGGCGCGCCCCGTGGGCGCAGGTGGTGCGGGGTTACGGAACGACGATGGAGAACGCCGCGTCCGCCCAGACGCCGGGCTTTCCGGTGACGACGAGGAAGGTGTCGGAGCGGGTGCCGCAGATGGGGTGCGGCCACATCGAGATCTGGATGTTGTAGTCGAGCGCGTTGCTCCCCGGACCAGAAGCGAACGCAGCAGGGCGGAAAGCCGAAGAGTATCGATGGCCAGCCTCTACGTCCGGTGCCGCGTATCGCACATCGTGGGAACTCGGCCGACTTCAAGCGCCCCAAGCGCGAACCGGCGGCACGCCGGAGCGGCTCGGCGCCTACGGCACCGGCGGCCGTGCCCAAACCCGGCCCGCAGGCCCGCGCCGCGGGGACTGACAGGGAGACACCCCCCTGACATCACCCCGGACCAACCCCAGCGGCAGGGCGGCGCCCGCCCGCACAGACTGAAGGGGCCGGTCCGCGCCGGAACCCCCGAGCGGGCAGCGGACCGGCCCCCGGCCGTGGCGTTGCCCAGATCACCTACAGGTGCTCCAACAGGTACAGCAACGCAGCAACGGTGCGGCAGGGGTCGCGCCAGGCCGGCCGCAGCCAGTAAGACCCCTTCCGAACGTGGATCAAGGTCGTGCGGTGATCAGCCTGGGCTGTCGGTCCGCTGCCAGGTCAGCTTGATCACGAAGTTGCCCTCGGCCGCTGTCTTGGCGATGACCGCGCCCGCCTCGGCGTTGATCTTCACGCCGAGTTCCACCTCCACGCTGCTCGGCGGGCTAGGCAGCGTGGTCAGCCGATCCAACAGGGCTGCGGCCGCGCCCCGGACCTGGTCGAAGCTCTCGGTAAGGGTCCGGGTGGCGGTCCCGACGATCTCGCCCGGCCGGGCGGCGCGCACGATGCCGGAGCCGGCCGTGTCGACCTCCAGCACGACCTGCCCGGCGGCATCCGAGTCGTCCAGTGATACCCGGATGAGCTGTGTCACGTCAGCCATGCTTCTCCCTCTTCCACGTGCACACCGATCCCTGGTACGCACCGGGCGGCAACTTCTCCACGGCGACGGACGGCAGCGTCTCGTCACCCATGACCCGACACAGCTCGGACAGCCAGCGCTGGGCCTCGGCGGTGGAAGGAACCCCTTCGGTCTTCCACTGCCGAGCGGGGATCCGGCGCACCGGGTCGCCGCCCGTCGGGCCCACGACGGCGATCACCCCCATGTCGGTCATGATCACCGACAGGGCGTCGTCCGAGCCGAGAAGGTCGACCGTCCACCTGTCGTCGACCGGGACGATGGACCCGTCGCCGGGCAGCGCCCCAGTCGGCGTCACCGCGGCCGATACGAAGGTCACCGCGCGCGAGCTCCTGTCCGGTACGGCAACGTGGGACACCGCCACCTGCTGAGCGTCCGTGCTTTCGCTCAGGACCCTGCCACTCGGAAGTTCACGGACCACCAGCCGGTGGCTTACCGTCAGGTCGGTCCGCTGGGTCTCGACGGCCGCCAGCCGGCTCAGGTCCGGGCTCACGTCCACCGCGAGCGTCAGCGTTTTCGTGCCCGCCCAGTGGAACAGCTCCCTCGCGACCGGGGCCTCGCCGCGCAGGTCCCACAGTTTCGCCGACACGGTGTCCGCCGTGCTCAGTCCGGAGGAGCCCGTGAGGGTGAGCATGCTGTCCCCGCCGGCTCCCAGCCAGATCTCGTCGACGGACTCCGGGAGACCGGGCAGCACCTTCCTGATCCGACCGTCGGACGTGTCCCAGAGGAGGAGCCGGCCTTCCAGGCCGTGGAAACCCGTCTGACCCAGCAGCACCGAGCCGTCGGGGGCGAAGGAGAGCCGCGCGTACTGCGTCGGCATGGTCACCGCTGGTATGTCGGCCAGGTCGGGGAGCTCGGGCAGTTCAAGGCCGGGAAAGCTCGGCAGAGCGCTCTGGTGCGGGAAAGGGTCGCCTTCCCGGGGGCGTTCCAGCTCCCGGGTCTTCCCGGTCCGCACGTCGTACAGCGTCGCCGGCAGCCCGCGGGGGTCCGGCAGTGCCGTCGGAGCCCCGGTCGACGAGGGTAACGGCATCCGCCCCATGGCCACCAGGGAACCGTCCGGACTCACCGCCGTGACGCTCGCCGACTGACCGGTCGGATCCCGGTGCACCCCGGAAGCGTCGGCACGGACGACCACGATCGTGCCGTCGGCCGCCCGTGCCGCTATCACCCGGCCTTCGGCGTCGGCGGTCGACGAGGCGGGCAGCTTCCACAGCGGGTCGGTCAGGAGCGTGTCGGTACTGCTGTACCGGGGAGCGATCAGGTCGGCGAAGCCGTACCGGGCGTACATCTCGCCGAGCCGCACACGGGTCTGCTCGGTGTCCTGGGTGCGGTAGGCCCGCAGCGCCAGCAGTAACGCGGTGTACGAGAAGCCCAGATCGCCCACGTTGCTCATGTTCTCGGCGTCGCGCGACTGCTGGACCAGCACCTGCGACGCGGTGGTGGCCACGTCCTGGGTGATGTCGTTTCGCCACGCCCAGGCGCCCAGGCCCGCGGCGAGACTGAGCACGACGGTGAGCGAGATGAGGGTGCGCTGGCGGCGGCGTGAGGCGCTGGCGCTTGCCTCGACGAACTCCAGCTCGGCGGGGCGCAGTTCGTCCCGCCGACGGGTGAGCCAGTCCCGCGCGTCACGCAGCTCGGCCCCCCGCAGCAGGCGGCTGCCGGAGCGGTTGTCTTTGTTCCACAGGGTGATCCGCCGCCGCAGGTCCTCCTGCCAGACCCGGAAGTCGCGATCCGCCTCGAAGAATTCACGCAGCCGGTCCCAGTGCGTCAGCAATACCTCGTGAGCCAGTTCTACGGTCTCTTCGGGCGGCCCCTCGTTCGGACGGAACTCCGTACCGGGAACAATCAGCCGGGTGGTCAGCAGGCGCTGCGCGATCCGCCACTGCCCGACACTCAGCTCGGTGCGGGCGACGGTGCGGCGGGCGGGTTCCGTGCCGTCGCCGCCGGGGTGGACGAGCTGGACGAGCAGCCCGCGGGCCGCCAGTTGCTCCTCCTCGCTCAGGCTGCCGATCCAGATCTGCTCCGCGTGGGTCACCAGCGCGTCGCTGACCCTGCCGAGCGCCTCGTACGCGGCATGACCGATGACGCTGCGGTCCTGGTGCTCCCAGAGCTTGGTGAGGGTGAACTCCAGCAACGGCAGGCGGCCCGGATCGCTCCCGAGGTCGCCCAGGATCCGGTCCACCAGGCCCGGCTCGTACACCACGCCGGTGTGCTCCAGGGGCCGGGCGACGGCCGCGCGGAGCTCAGCGTCGGTCATGGCACCCACCGTGACCAGACGGTCCCCGCCGAAAAGCGGTGCCAGCCCCGGGTGGGTGAGGGCGGCGGTGAGGAAGTCGCTGCGCAGGGTCGTCACCACGCGCAGCCGGGCTCCGGGAAGCAGGGCGGCGCCCAGCGCGGACGCCAGGGCGTCGACGTCCGCGCGCTCCGTGCCGATGAGCGCCTCCTCGAACTGGTCGGCGACCAGCAGCAGCCGGTCCTTGTGCTGACGGGCGAGTATCCGGTCGACAACCGCCGGCATTTGTCCGTCCCGCAACCGGTCAATGAGCCCGGGGAGTTCGGCCAGACGGGCGGTCTCGGTCAGGTCGGGTTCGAGCCGTGGGAGCAGCATCAGCGCCAAGATGGCGAGCGGGCTGCGGCCCAACTGCCCCGGGCGGAACAGGACGATCTCGAGGTCCTCGCGGTCCCGCAGCCTCGGCAGCACACCGGCGTGCAGCAACGACGACTTCCCGCAGCCGGACGGGCCGACCAGGGCGGTCGCCGGCGCCCAGCCGAGCAGGTCGGCGATCCGGCGGGCCGATTCCTCCCTGCCGTGGAACAAGCCGGCGTGGCGCTCCTCGAAGGGTTCCAGCGACCGGAACGGGCAGGGCGGCAGAGCTGTCTTGCCGAGTGCGGGCCAGCTCTCTCGTAGGGTCTCGGTCGGGATCACGTACGCCGTACGCACGTCCGCCGTGCTGTTCGCCGCCACGACCATCCCGACCACGCCGCCCTCGGCGACGTCCCACACCGGCGCACCGGAGAACCCGGGCTCCACCCGGTGCTCGCTGGCCGGATCGGTGTCGTACTGGAACCACCCGGCACCGGTGCGGCCGCGCAACCAGCCGACGCTCCAGGCGCCGTCGTCGTAGGTGTCCGGGAACCCGAAGGTGCGCATTCGGCGGTCCGGACCCGCCACGTCCTCCACGAGCCTGCCGACGGTCGCCTTGGGGGGCGCGGGGGAGAGGAGCCGGAGCACCGCGACGTCCCCGGACCCGTCCGGTCGGATCGGGGTCCACGAGCCGATCTCCACCGCTATCCGCCCACCGGGCGCGGCCAGCGGGAAGTCGATCTCCAACCGCCCGGCCGGCGGCTCCGCCGCATCGGGCGGTACGCCGAGTGCCCTGGCCACCACGTGCGCACAGGTGAGCACCTCGCGCTGCCCGGCGAGGAAGCCGGCTCCCTCGGGCCGGCCGTCCATGCCGAGGATCCTCACAACCGAGGCGTCACTCGGCGCCGCGTTGCCCGATCCCATCTTCCCCACCCCCGTTGAGACATTCTCACAGATCATCAGATCAATTGTCAGTGTTCGGTGTTGGTAATAATCGGGCGGCAGCTTCGCGCACAGCGGTGCCCGGGTGTCAACCGTTCGGTCGCCGGCCATTGGGGTACCAGTAACGTTGCGTCGGTGGCTTACTCGGCGGGGCGCTGCGCGGGTTGTGGGCGTCGGTACGGCGGGGAGGCTTCAGGGCTGCTGTTGGTGGCCCTGCTGGGGACGTGGACGCAGCACAGGGAGGTGCTCAGTAGCTGTTGTCTTTCCGGGTGCGAGGGCTGCGTTTCCGCTGCTCAGGCATAGGGTCGGTGGCCTCGGGGAGTGGTGACGTGTTGAGTCGCCGCTCGTGTGGAGGTCGGGATGCCGTCGGGCTTCACGGCCAGCAGTTCGCCGTCCAGTACGCAGGGGGTGAGGTGGCGGGCGGCTTCGGCGACGTCGGCGAACGCGCGGGTCAGGTCGGTGCCGTGCCAGCTGTACACCCGGGGGTGGGGGCCGGCCACCACGATGGCTCTCCAGCCGTCGCACTTGGGCTCTGCAAGGCTGCCCGCGGCGCTGGCCGGCAGGTGCTCGATCGGCTTGGCGAGCGCGACCTCGATCGGGAGACGGAAGGGCGGCACGGACTACTCCAAGGAGTCGATCCGGCGCCCGGGCGCCAGGCCCATGAACAACGCGAAGGCCTGCGGTGCGGCGTCGATCACCGCCTGCTGCTCCCGCTCGGGGCTCCGGTCCTGGCCGTGGCGCTCCCAGGAGCAGCGGCCGTAGGGCGTCCGGGCGGCCGGCCGCCGCCACTCCTCGCAGATCATCGCGGCCTTCTCCACGGGGCACCTCCGGCTCGTACTCTTCCACGGTAGAAGCAATGGTGTCGGCCGAGGCGCAGGTGGACCTGCCACTGGCGCTACTCGTCGGGGTTTGCAGCGACCGTGTCCACATCCGCCTGGTCCCCGCCGCCGCCCCGACGTGCAGGACCGCTCAGAAGGTGTTCTGCGAGTCTTGGGTGGTTCTCGTAGTCCTTGAATGACGTAGTTCCTCAATTGGCCCGTTGGCGGTCCAGCCGGCCCGGTGAGTGCCTGAGTTGATCCCCCGTCGCCCGAGACGCAGATCGACTCTTGCCTCGTTCTCCGAACAGGCGTGCACAGCATTCGTATGCTCTGGGCATGAGACTCTTTCGGTGGGGCGGCCGAGGTGAAGCCGGTCAGACGATGACAAACCCGTTGGTCCAGGCCACCGCCCTGTACCACGCGGGGCGCTACGCCGAGGCCGAGGCCGAGGCCCGCTCCGTGGCGGCGGCCCCCCGGACGAAGCCGGAGGACGAGGTGTTCGGGCCGTTGGCGCTGGGCATCGCCGGGCTCGCGGTGAGCGCTCAGGGCCGCCACGCCGAGGCGGTCTCCATATTCGACGCACTGCTGCCGGTCTTCGACGGGCTCGTCGGCGCCGAGCATCCGCTGACCCTCAAACTGCGCTCGGACCGCGCCCACGCGCTGAGCGCGCTCGGCCGGTACGCCGAATGCGAGGCGGAGTGCGCGGCCGTCGCCCAGCTCGCAGCACGCAACACAGGGCCGGAAGTGCCGCTCATCGTGGTGCACGCCCGCACCGGGCAGATCCAGGCCCTCATCGCGCTTGGCCGCCACGAGGAGGCCGAGGCGCTGTCGCGTCAGAATCTGGCCGCCCACTGCGAACCGGACCAGGCCACCCTGATCCTGCGGCTCGGTCTGGCCCGCAGCCTCAATTGCCAGGGCCGCCACGTGGAGGCTCTCGCCGAGGCGGAGCGCGCCGACGAGGTGCGCCGCGACTGGCCCGAGGAGCATCGCCGCCCGGAAACCGGGGCCGTCGAGCTGGCCGCGGCCATCGCCCTCCTCGGGCTGGGGCGTGGCACCGAGGCCCGCTTGCTGGCCGCAGCCGCCCGCGACGACTGCCTGGCCGCCTTCGGCCCGGACAACTCCCGCACCATCGAGGCCCAGGTGTTGCTCGACCGCATCGACGGCGCTTGAGCAGGCGCGCCGCGCCGGCGCTTGGGATGCTCACCTGTGGCTGAGCACGCCAGTTGGCCTGCGGTCAGGTTCCCAGGCCGGCGTCACGTGCCAGCAGTGCGGCCTGCACCCGGTTCTCGCATTCCAGCTTGGTCAGGATCCGGCTCACGTACGTCTTGACCGTGGCCTCGCTCATGTGGACCCGCCGGCCGGCGTCCGCGTTGGACAGGCCCTCGCCCAGCAGTGCCAGGACCTCCAGCTCGCGGGCCGTCAGCACCTCCAGCCGGCGGCGGGCCTGCTCGGCGCGGTGCGTGCCCTGGTCGGACGCCAGCGAGTCCACGACGTGACGGGTGGCACTCGGCGACAGGTAGGCGTCCCCGGCCGCGGCGGCCCGGACCGCGCGCATGAGTTCCGCGGGTGCCGAGTCCTTGAGCAGGAAGCCCGCGCTGCCCCCGGTCAGGGCGCGCAGGACGTTCTGCTGTTCCACGAAGGTCGTCAGGATCAGCACCCGCGTGTCGGGCACGGTCCGGCACAGCTCGGCCAGGGCCGTCAGCCCGTCCATGACCGGCATCTGGATGTCGAGCAGCACGACGTCCGCGCGGCAGGTCCGCGCACAGCGCGGCGCCGCAGCGCCCCGCCCGACACCAACCAGCCCCACCCACGCGGATGTGATGGCCTTCTGGCCGGCCAGACAGCTCCATCCGCCGCCATCGGGAGAGGCCGGGAGCAGCGAGTGGGTTCGGGAACTGGTGGGCGGTGGCAGGGGGTTGACTGGGTTCACGATGGCGTGTCGGCTGGGGAGGAAGTCTGTGGAGGATCCGGAGTTCAGCGTTGTACTGACGGGGGCGGCCTACAGTGGTCCGTCTGCGCTGAAGGCGATCCGGCTGGTCACTGGTCTGAGTCTGTGGCAGAGCCGGCAGCTCCTGGACAGTGCGCCCGTCACTGCCCGGGCCGAGCTCCCGTACGGGGAGGCTGCGGCTGCTCTCAGGCGCCTGCAGCAGGGCGGCGTGCAGGCTGCCCTGTGCTGCGGGTACTGCGAACGTCTGCTGCCCACCGACGGCACACCCGTCGACCCCGGCCCGTGCAGGTCCCGGTACTGGCCCACCGCCCATTGCCAGGCCAACTCCGAAACCGTCTGCGACCTCGACCGCTGCCCCACCCACGACCCCAACTGGCTCCGCCGGTAGAAACTGCACCCGGGACGGGTGAGCGGTCGGTGGTCGGCCCTGCTGCGACAGTACCCGGCGCAGGCCTTCGGCGCGCCCGTCTTCACGCGGCCAGCTGGCCGATCCCGATGGGTCGTCGACGCGGGCGGCGGTGTGGGCGGCGGGCGTGCTGCGGCGAGGTACTGCGGGATGACGGCGGCCAGGCCCTCAGCGGCCTCCAAGAGGACCGGGTCGGCGTGGGGCTGCTCCATGAGGGCCTGGGCGAGGTGGAGCGCTCTCCAGGACGGCGGCGGGGGGCGGACATGGCGTAGAGCGGCAATGGCGTCGGCGGCCTGCTCTGCGGGCCGTGGGGCGGCCTGTGGGGCGTCTGGGTGGGCCGGTGCGGCGGGGTGGCTCCAGGGCGGCTGCTGGCGGGCCTGAGGGCGCTGCTGGGGGCCGAGGGCGCAGGCCGCGCCGGGAGGGCGCAGTCGGGTCGGGGTGCTGGCGATGGGGTGCGGGGTGGGTTAGAAGCTGATGTATCGCTCGAGCCGCGCAGGGGCCTGGTGGTCTGCCGTAAAGATGTCGGCCGTGAGTGTGAATCTTCCCCAGGCCGACATCTCCAGTGCGAAGTTGGTCGACCGGTCGGTGATCACGCGGTGCGGTTCGGGAAAGGTCGGATGGAGGTGGTAGATGACCTTGGTGACCTGGTCGAGGTCGCTGGCTGTCCCGTCGAGGTAGACGCGGACGCGGTGGTACGGGCCGTTGCCGCCTGTCGGTGCTCCGTCAGGGCGTGCGGTGTGGACCAGCCGGATTCCGGGGGTGGCTTTGGGTCCGGTCTGCAGTTGTCGGAGCCGCTTGTACACCTCCTGTGCGGAGGAGGGGCGGCGCGCGGGGTCGCGGGCCAGGAGTTGCGCGACCAGCGCGGTCAGTTCGGCGGGCGTGTCCGGTCGCAGGGTGTCCAGTCCGGGGGCGTCCTCGTCGTGTTTACGTGCCATGACCGCCCAGGCGTTGGGTCCGGTAAAGGGGGGTCGGCCGGTGAGCATGGCGAACAGTACGCTGCCGAGCCCGTACAGGTCGGAGCGCTCGTCGCCTCTCTCGGTGCGGAACTGTTCCGGGGCGCCGTACTCCACGGTTCCCGCGGGAGCCAGCAGTGAGGAGCGGACCAGGGCGAAGGTCGTCTGGAGGAACCCTGCGATCCCGAAGTCGAGGACCTTCACCCGTCCGTCGGTGGTGACCATGACGTTGCGTGGCGTGATGTCGTAGTGGATGACTCCTGCCTGGTGTGCGGCGGCCAGCGCCGCGGTGATGTCGTCGGCGATCGACAGTGCCCGGGGGAAGGCCATCGGGCTCTCCCGGCTGATGATGTCGGTCAGGGTGAGCCCGTCGACTTTCTCCATAGCGAGGAAGAGCATGTCTTCGTGGACACCGCGTTCATAGAGCGTGATGACGTTCGGGTGGTTGATCCGGGCTGCGGCCACCGCTTCACGCGCGAAGCGTGCCGGCAGATCGGTTGCCACGTCCTCACCGGTGAAAAGCAGCTTGAGGGCTACGGTGCGACGGAGGTCCCGGTCGTGACCGGCCCACACCTCACCCATTCCACCGCGCCCGAGCCGATTGACCAGCTCGTATCGTCCCGCGATCACGTCACCAGGTTTCATTGCCCACCCCGCTGTCTGACGCCGCCATGCCTGAACACCATACGAGCGAAGGCGCGATGACGGTTCCGGCTCGGCAGGATTGCCGTTGCCCCCCGGCAGTCGACCACCAGACGGCGCGCGGATCACCGGTGGCAGTGGGCGGGACTGGGTTCCGGCGAAGGCGCGGTCGGAGGCTCGGAAAGCCCGGTTGGTCAGTGTTGAGCGCGCTTTCCTGGACGGCGGCCGGGGTGCGGACGTGGCGCAGCGCGGCGATGGCATTCGGCGGCTTGCTTGGCGGTCCGCGGGGCGGGCTGTGGGGCGCCTGTGCGGGCTGGTGGGTCCGGGACGGCGGCCGGGAACGCACCGCCGACGGACGACCGGGTGGAGGTTCGTTCACCCTGAACGGACCTTCACCGGCCCGGGTGTCTTGCCGATCGTTCAGGGTGAACGGACTTCCTCATACGACAGCGGGTAGGAGACGTGGGTGAGCACCACGCCGTACGGCTTCGACGCGGCCAAGCTCCGGGCCGCCCGCGCCGCCGCTGGCGTGTCGGTTGCGCGGATCGCCCGCGAGGTGGGGGTGACCGAGCGGGCGGTGAGCCTCTACCTGGCCGGGACGCGCGTTCCGAAGCCGGAGTTGCTGCCGCGGTTGGCGGCCGCTGTCGGTGTCGCTCCGGCCGGACTGTGCAGGGTCGAACGGGAGCGGCTGGTTCACCGTCGGGTGTTCACTGGCCGCAGCCGCGCTCAGATGGCGAAGGCGCTGGGCATGGCCGAGGAGACCTACCGCCAGGTTGAGACCACCGGGCATCGTGGCCGTGCGGCCACCAGCCGGTACGACGGCCGCTTGGGCCGGTACATCGCCTGGGATGAGTGGGCGCCGCCTGTGTATGGCGTCAGCGCCGAACGCCTCCGCTCGGGCTGAGCAGCGCACCCGGGAGGCGTGGCAGGAGCTGCGGGCTGAACGGCGGCGGCTGTGGATGGAATACTTCGACCAGGTCGAGCGGGACAGGCTCCAGGAACTCGGCCGGGCGGGGACGCCGAGCCCGCGGTGGGCGCGGGTGAGCCGCGCTGTCTCGCGTAGGTCAGCACCGGAACTCGGTGTGGTCCTGGGCGTGCTCGTCGGGCCAGGTGCCGAACGGCCCGGGTAGGCCGGGCTGCTCGGCGCCGAGTTGGAGGGCGCCGCCCTTGAGCCGGTGCGGGCCGGGGATCACGCGACCCCCCGAAGTTGGACGGCATGGCGGGCGGTTCTTCAGCAGTCAGCGGGAGGCCTTCGAGGCCCGGTGTGCCTCGCTCAGGGTGCGTAGGTGTTGGCGCCGCTCTCGCAGGATGCCGCCGCGGTCGACCGCGGTGTCGCGCAGGTAAATGCCGTCCTTGAAGTGTTGGAAGCCGATCGTCTCCCACAGCGCCGCGATCTTCCGGGTCACCGTGGCGCTGTACTCGTCCGTCACGAGGCTCTCGTCCTCTGGCCACTCGGTGGCGCCGGGTTCGACCGCGACCGCACAGCAGCCGCCTTCCAGCCCACGGATCGCTTCTGCGGCGAAGACGGGTCCGAGCCCGAAGCCCCGCCAGGCGGGGGCCAGGTACACCCGGTCGAGCACCAGCAGGTCGCCGACGGGCATGTCGATGGCCTTCAGGAACTCCTCGTTGTAGTCGTTGCCGTCCAGGACGGCCTCGGCGATGCTGAGCAGCTCCCCGGACTCGCTGTCCGCGGCCATCAGCCAGCTGTGCCCGGTGTAGGCCCGGAGCCGGTAGAGCGTCAGCTCGCCGACCTGGGGCCCGTCCTCGTCATCGTCGCCCGGCTCCGTGACGGCGACCGCCCATCGCTCCGCCGTGTCACTGCAGGGATCGGCGGTGCCGAACTGGGAGTGCCGGTAGATCCGGGTCAGCATCCCCGGGTTGCCGGGCAGCTCACGGGGGGATCGGCGCGCAGTCATGACCGGTCAACGAGCAACGGCCGCCGGAGGTTCGAGGTGCAGCCCCGGGTCCGCCGCGGGCCGGGCCAGGTACGGCTGGCCGGGATCGCTCCAGTCCACGGTGCGGATGCAGTCGCGGGCCCACGCACGCCACCCGTGCAGGGTGGAGTCGAAGTATCCGGTGAGGTCGACCGTCTGGATCCGGGTGGGCCGGCCGTCGGCGTCTTCCTCCAGGACCGAGGTGACCGGGTGGCCGACGATGACGGCGTAACCCCGGTGTGCAACACGGGTTGCCCAGTTGGCCGGCACGTCCATCTGGAAGTAGGGGTCCGTGCCGTGCTCGGACTTCCAGGTAAAGATCACCTTCGGCTCGGCGAAGGCGGGGTGGGTGACGACGCCGGCGGGCGGGACAGGCGGGACGGTGCGCGGGTTGTGTCCCGGCAGAGTGGAACCCTTGTAGAGGCGGGCGTTGATCACGTCCATGCCCGACTCGCGCATCCGTGCGTGGTCGGCTTCGAACAGCTCCAGGATCCTGGCGCTGACCGCTTCACCGGGCAGCCCGTCATGCGCTCCCTGACCGCGTATGACCACTGAAGTCCTTGGCATCAGTCATCTAGTCGACGCTGAGTTTCTCAGCGACGAACTCCACCCCGCTCGGACCGGTAATGGTCAGCCAGTACAGCACCGAACGGTTGTTGTGATGGTGCAGAAGGTGGTGGGCCTCGACCGGCCACGGGCCGAACTGAGGCAGTTCCCGCACGATGACCTCGTCCACGAAATCGCCATCCGGGTCGCCGATGTCGGCCCTGACATGCACGATTCCCGCGAGGCGGAGCGTCACGCTGGCGCCCTCCGAACTCAGCGAACTCAGCACGACAACAGCCTCGCTGGACTCCAGGTCGGTGCGCAGGACGATCGACGTCAACCAGTGGTCGCGCAGGTGCTCAAGACTCACGGCCGCACACTACCCCGGGCGGGTCCCCACAAGGCCGCCTACGAGACCAGGGTCAACTTTCCCGGACTCCTGGAAGGTCGGTTTTCAGGTTCTAGACAATTTCCGTGCCAGAGCCACGGAGCGTCACCGGAACCGCGATCATGAATGGTCGTGGCTGCTGTGACGCCTCACGGACAGCCGGAGCAATCGGTTGTCCCTTGGACACCACCCCAAGGCAGAATCAGTGCATGGCAACTTGAAGAGCACCGGCCGGGCGGAAGTCCTGGCGCAAGAGGGGAAACGGCTAGTCCGTCCGCGACGGTGACCGCTGGATCTGCCTCGTGTGCCACGAGCCTGTCCGCTCCTACCAGCACCGCTTCCATCCGCCCGAGGCCTCCAGCTTTGAGCGTTGCATCGGGTTTGCCTGGTGCTCGGGGTGCCGGATCTACTCGGGCAACATGGTCCACGTTCCTCGCAATCGCGTCCTGGTCGACGCCCTTGCCTCGCTATCTGCCGATGACCGCGACCAGTTGCTCCGGAAGGAGGCCGCACTGGTCGACTATCTCGACAGCCGAGGCCTCGGCCAGCACCGGCTGTGACCCGATCGCGGCACCAGCGGCAATACCGACGGCACGACGCAGCACGGTGCGCCGCGGAATGTTCGCCGTCACGTGAACTTCTCCTTACTTCGGACGACCGCGAATACGGTGAGCGTTACGGCGCAGACCACGAGCACGGCCAGCACCGGGTTGACGTACGAGGGGATCACCACAGGAACCGTGTGACCGTCGGAACTGACGCAGCCGAATTCCAAGGGGATGAACGAGGGGTCGTAGCCGACCAACTGCTTTCCCACTGCCGCATTGCATGCCCTGCCCTCGGTGTAGTCGTCGGCCATCATCAGATGCAGCAGACCGAAGGCGTAGAGGCCGAACGCCGCGGCCCAGGTCAGGGCCGAGCAGCAGGCGAGGGCCTTCACCCGCGATCCGGCGCCCCGAGCACGGGCCAGCGCCCTGAGGCCGTACCAGGTCAGCCACGGGGTGGCCACGACACAGACGAGCAATAGGAGGAGGCCGACGGCGCCGTCGTGCCTGGCGAACGGTTGGTCTGCGGACATCACGTTCTCACACCTTGCCAGCGGTTCCGGGAGATGGCGTTGTACTTCTCCGTAACGTAGTAGAGCCCCATGCGCTTCTTCGCCTCGGTGTACGCCTCTTCTCCGGGCCCCTGGTAGCGGCGGAGGACGTCGTAGATCTCCTCGCCCACGTAGTCCAGGCGCGGCAGGCCTCATCCCGGGCGACCTGTCGTCGCCGAGGGGCTTGCCTGCGATGTCCCACATGGCGTCCCCCATCGAGCCCCGGCATGGCCGGTGACACCACCCGCTCCCCCAGTGACAACAAACCGCAGATTCGCAGGAATTCAAACGGCGTCCATGCGAGCCACGCAGACGCCGTTCAGCTGGCATCCGGGTGCCGTTCGGGCGTGACTGCAACCCAGTGACGCCCGGCGCTGCAGTTCGGTGACGCATGCGCTGCAACTCGTTGTCGCGGCCCACCGGATGCGGCCCCGGTGAAGACCGGATCTGGCGGGCTGATGGCGTCAGTCGATGCCGAGGTCGCCCCGGTGATGCCGGTGAACTCGACGTCGAGGCCGGCGGCGAGGACGGCGGCCCAGTCGGCTTTGGAGGCTCCGGCATCGCGAGCGGCGGACACCCCGGGGACGGTGCGAGGGCGCAGCTGTGTGGCCGAGGTGGGTGTGAGGGCCGGGCCGAACGGAGGCGGTCTGACGGCCTTCCTGGGGCTGTCGTGCCCCAGCCGGACCCGCCCCACCGCGAGCGGCCGGCATCAGCCGGACGGGACCCACGGCCACCCGGGTCCAGCGATAGCGATCGGTGCTGGATCTTCACCGCAACACAGCGGGACACTTCGCCGCGCGCTCGGCTCCGCCGTTCACCATCCCCAACCACAACTCCTGCGTCAGACTCAGTGCTCCGTGGCCGTGTACAGGCCACGGCCGACCCGCTGTGCGCGGGAGGCCTTGACAAGCCG
>NZ_JBHVFE010000215.1:0-14447 GCF_042801945.1 Kitasatospora sp. NPDC057542 | reverse complement strand
GGCCGGGGGCCAGCAGCACGCTCTCGGCGAACCGCAGGGCCACCCCCATCGACCGGATCCGCATCCGCATGCCGAACAGCTCCTCTCCTGGCTGAGATGGCTGAGAAGAATCGAACGCTCACCAGGCGTCCAGAGTCCCCACTCCGTGTTACCAGCCCGTGACCAGGCAGTCAAAGCACGGTGACGCCAAAGGGCGGAGCCGAAGCTCCGCCCTTCCCATGGCTTGAACCGGTCGGGGGACCGTCAGACCGCGGCCTGCTCGCGCCGCTCCAGCGCCTGCCGGTACAGCCGGCCGGCCCGGTACGAGGACCGCACCAGCGGGCCCGACATGACGCCCGCGAAGCCCAGCTCCTCGGCCTCCTGCTGGAGTTCGACGAACTCCTGCGGCTTCACCCAGCGCTCCACCGGGTGGTGGCGCAGCGAGGGGCGCAGGTACTGGGTGATGGTGATCAGCTCGCAGCCGGCGCCGACCAGGTCGGCCAGCGCCTGGCTGACCTCCTCGCGGGTCTCGCCCATGCCCAGGATCAGGTTGGACTTGGTCACCAGCCCGGCCGCGCGGGCCTGGGTGATGACGTCCAGCGAGCGCTCGTAGCGGAACGCCGGGCGGATCCGCTTGAAGATCCGCGGCACCGTCTCGACGTTGTGCGCGAGCACCTCGGGGCGGGAGGAGAAGACCTCGGCCAGCTGCTCGGGCACCGCGTTGAAGTCGGGGATGAGCAGCTCGACGCCGGTGCGGCCGGCCTCGCGGCCGGCGGTCATCGCGTGCACCTGGCGCACGGTCTCGGCGTACAGCCAGGCGCCGCCGTCCTCCAGGTCGTCGCGGGCGACGCCGGTGATGGTGGCGTAGTTGAGGTCCATGGTGACGATGGACTCGGCGACCCGGCGCGGCTCGTCGCGGTCGAACTCGGCGGGCTTGCCGGTGTCGATCTGGCAGAAGTCGCAGCGGCGGGTGCACTGGTCACCGCCGATGAGGAAGGTCGCCTCGCGGTCCTCCCAGCATTCGAAGATGTTGGGGCAGCCGGCCTCCTGGCAGACCGTGTGCAGCCCCTCCTTCTTCACCAGCGACTGGAGGGCGTTGTACTCCGGGCCCATCTTCGCGCGGGTCTTGATCCACTCGGGCTTCCGCTCGATGGGGGTCTCGCTGTTGCGGACCTCCAGGCGGAGAAGCTTCCTGCCGTCGGGCGCGACAGCGGACACGTGCGACTCCTAGAACTAGACGGGGTACCCCCAGGGTACGCCTGTGGTTGTACGGCCTTCGCCGGGCCTGTCGCCCGGCAATCGCAGGGCAACGCGGCTACCGGTCAGTAGATTCCCAGTGGCCGCCGGGACTTCCGGCGGCCGTCAAGGGGAGGGGTTCGGCGATGTTCAGCGGCTCGGCGCCGGCTCCGGCAGCTCGGCCAGGACCTCCGCCAAGTGCCGCTCGACCACCGGCGCCGCCTCGGCGACCGGCAGTCCACGCTTCAGCTCGCCGGTGAGCGAGGCGACGCCCGCGTCCCGGATGCCGCACGGGACGATCTTGTCGAACCAGGTCATGTCCGGGTCGCAGTTGAGCGCGAAGCCGTGCATGGTCACCCCGCGGGCGACCCGCACGCCGATCGCGGCGAGCTTGCGGTCGTCCCCGCGCTGACCGGCGTTGGAGGGCGCGTACTCGGGGCCGGCCAGCCGCGGGTCGATGCCCAGGGGCAGGCCCATCCGCAGGGTCAGCTTGCCGATGTCCACCACCTGCGCCGGGTCCACCACGGCGTCCGGGATGGACTCGCCCAGCACCCAGACCCCGCTGCGGCCCTCGACCCGGGTGGACCCGATGCCGAACTCGCCGGCGGTGCGGATCAGCGCCTCCTCCAGCCGGCGGACGTAGGCGATGACGTCGATCGGGTCGGGCAGCTTGACGATCGGGTAGCCGACCAGCTGGCCGGGGCCGTGCCAGGTGATCTCGCCGCCCCGGTTGACCTCGACCACCGGGGTGCCGTCCAGGGGGAGGTCGGCGGGGTTGGTGCGCTTGCCCATGGTGTACACCGACTGGTGCTCCAGGAGCAGGACGGTGTCGGGGATCTCGTCCGCGACCCGCAGCGCGTGCAGCCGCTGCTGCTCCTCCCAGGCCTCCTGGTAGGGCACGGTCCGCTCACCTATGCCCATGCGAACAAAACGCACGTTCTCGCTCACCGTCTTGCGCTCCTTGCCGGGCGTTCGAGACCAACCTCGCCACTGTACGCCCAGCCTGCCCGAACCCCTTCAGCCGCCCGCGAGCAGCCGTCGCAGCCCCGCTCGGCTCCCCGCGGGCCACTGCCCCGCTCAGCTCCGCGCGAGCAGCTGCAACCGCAGCGCGAGCTGGAGCTCCAGCGACCGCTCCGGCTGGTTCCAGTCCCGTCCGAGCAGCGCCTCGACCCGGTCCAGCCGCTGGACCACGGTGTTCACGTGGACGTGCAGCTCGTCCTTGGCCCGGGTCAGGCTGCCGCCGCAGTCGAAGTAGGCGCGCAGGGTGCGGACCAGCTCGGTGCCGCGCCGGGTGTCGTACGCCAGCAGCGGGCCGAGCGTCGCGGCGACGAAGTCGTCCACGTCGTGGCCGTCGCCGAGCAGCACGCCGAGGAAGCCGAGCGCGCGGGCGGAGGCGCCCTCCCCGGCGCGGCCGAGCACCCGCAGCGCCCGGACGCAGCGCAGGCCCTCGCCGTAGGAGGCGGCCAGCGCGGACGGGCCGGCGGCCGGGCGGCCCGCGCCGACGGTGACCGGGAACCCGGCCAGCCGGGCCAGCCGTTCGGCGGCCTGCCGGGCGGTCCCCTCGGGGTCGTCGGTGCTGCCGGTCTCGACGGGCGCCAGCAGCACCACCGTCTCGGCGTGCTCGGCGCTGACGCCCCGCGAGCCGAACAGGTAGCGCCGGGCCGCGCCGGCCAGCCGGCCCCGGTCCTCGTCCTTCCCGTCGGCCGGTTCCGCGACCAGCACCAGGTGCGGCCGGGCGAGGTCGACGCCGAGCCGGCGGCCACGCGCGGTGAGCCCGGCCGGGTCGCGTTCGGGGGCGGTCAGCAGGTCGGTGAGCAGTTCGCCGCGGACCCGGTTCTCGGTCTCGGCGACCGAGCGGCGCAGAAGCAGGAGCAGCGCGGTGACCACGCTGGCCCGCTCGAACAGCCGCCGGTCGGCGTCGTCGAGGTCGGGCCGGCCGCGCAGCACCATGGTGCCGAGCGCGTCGTGCCCGGCCAGTACCGCGCAGACCCACTGCTCGCCGTGCCGTACGGACCGGCCCTCGGCTCGGGAGGCGGCGACCGCCTCGGCCAGTTCGGCGGCGGGTGCGGAGCGTCCGGCCAGCGGTTCGCCCTCGGCGTCCAGGACCGCTATCTCCCCGCCCAGCAGGGCGGCGACGGCGGCGGCGACGTCGGGGACCTCGGCGCCGCGCAGCACCAGGTCGGTGAGCCGGTCGTGTGCCTGCTCGGCGCGCTGGACGGCGGCGGAGTGGGCCCGCACGAGCTCGTTGGCGGCGTTCAGCTCGGCGAGCGCGGCCCGGGTGTCGGCCAGGGACTTGGCGGTGTCCAGGGCGATCGCGGCGTGCGCGGCCAGCGAGCAGAGCAGCGCGACCTCGTCGGGGGAGAAGGCGCGCGGCGTGCGGTCGGCGGCGAACAGCACGCCGATGACCTGCCCGCCGAGCAGCAGCGGCACCCCGATGATCGCCACCAGGCCCTCGTCCAGTACGCCCGCGTCGATCGTGCCGGTGTGGTGGAAGCGCTCGTCGGTGCGGTAGTCGGGGGTGGCGTAGGGGCGGGCGGTCTGTGCGACCAGCCCGCCCAGGCCGTCACCGAGGCTCAGCCGCAGGGTCTGGAACAGGACGGAGACCGAACCGTCGGTGACCCGCATGTAGGTGTCGCCGGCGGCCTCGTCCGGCAGGGTCAGGTAGGCGGTGTCGGTGCCGAGCAGCATCCGGGCCCGGCGGACGATCGCCTGGAGCACGGTGTCCAGGTCCCGGGAGGCGGCGAGGTCCCCGGCGGTGTCGAACAGGGCGGTCAACTCGGCTTCGCGGCGCCGGTGTTGACGCAGGGTGCGATGGACCCGAAGGGCCTGCCAGGTGGCGTCGTCGATCTCGGCGAGGACGGCGGCCGACGCCCCGCGGCGGCGGGCGTCGGCCAGCACGTCGGCGAAGTCCTCGGTGGCGGCGCCGGAGGCGAGCAGGTCGAGCAGCCGCCGCAGCGCGGGCGCGGCGCTTTCGTGAGGGTGGTTCATGGTGCGTGCTGCCAATCGGCGTCGGTTCCGTCGGTTCCGAGAAAGCGCGATCGTATCGGCTGGGTCCTCAGGTGGCGGCGGGCTTCCCGGCCGCCGCGGCGTCCGCCTCCTGGCCCGCCCCGCCGTCCTGCACGTCCCCTCCCGCGACCTCCGCGAGGTCCCGGCCCCTGGTCTCCCGGCCGCAGAGCACCGCCAGCACGGTGATCGCCGCCGCGATGGCGACGTACACCGCGATGGGGGTGGCGCTGCCGTAGTCCCTGAGCAGCGCGGTGGCGATCAGCGGCGCCGGGGCACCGGCCGCCACCGAGGAGAACTGGGCCCCGATCGAGGCGCCCGAGTACCGCATCCGGGTCGCGAACAGCTCGGAGAAGAAGGCGGCCTGGGGCGCGTACATGGCGCTGTGGAAGACCAGGCCGACGGTCACGGCGGTGACCAGCGAGCCGAAGGACTTCGTGTCGACCAGACCGAAGAAGACGAAGGCCCAGGCGCCCACCCCGACCGCGCCCACCAGGTACACCGGCTTGCGCCCGACCCGGTCGGACAGCGCGCCGAACAGCGGGATCAGCGTGAACTGGATCGCGGAGGCGATCAGGACGGCGTTCAGCGCGGTCTGCTTGGAGAAGTGGGCGTGGGTGACGGCATAGGTCAGGACGAAGGTGGTCATGACGTAGTACGAGATGTTCTCCGCCATCCGCGCACCCATGGCCACCAGCACCTCCCGCCAGTGGTTGCGCAACACCTCCACCAGGGGCGGCCGTTCGGCCGTCCGACGCTCCTTCTGCCGCTGCTGCTGCGCCGCCAGCGCCTGCTTGAACAGCGGCGACTCGTCCACCGCGAGCCGGATCCACATCCCGACCACGACCAGCACCGCCGACAGCAGGAACGGCACCCGCCAGCCCCACGCCAGGAACGCCTCGTCCGACTGCACCGCCGTCATCAGCGACAGCACCCCGGCGGCCAGAAGGTTCCCGGCCGGCGCCCCGCCCTGCGGCCAGGACGCCCAGAACCCCCGCCGCCGCTGGTCGCCGTGCTCCGACACCAGGAGCACGGCGCCGCCCCACTCACCGCCCAGCGCGAAGCCCTGCACCAGCCGCAGCACCGTCAGCAGGACCGGTGCCGCGACCCCGATCGAGTCGTACGTCGGCAGCAGCCCGATCGCCGTGGTCGACCCGCCCATCAGCAGCAGGCTCACCACCAGCAGCTTCTTCCGCCCGACCCGGTCCCCGAAGTGGCCGAACACCAGCGCCCCGAGCGGCCGCGCCGCGAACCCGATCGCGTAGGTCAGGAAGGACAGCAGCGTCCCGGTCAGCGGATCGCTGTGCGGGAAGAACAGCCTCCCGAACACCAGCGCCGCCGCCGTTCCGTACAGGAAGTAGTCGTACCACTCGATCGTCGTGCCGATCAGGCTCGCGGCTACCACTCTCGGGAGTGAGCTGCTCGCTGTCGTACCTCGCGCAGAGGCGTTCATGGCCACCACTTCCAGAACCAGGGGGAGACGATGTCGCCACAAGGTAGGAAGCACCCGACCCCGGGACTATGTGGGTGGCTCATACAGTCCCGGGGTCGAATGTGTCTGACAGCTCTATGAGAGGGGCGGTCGGATCGCGGAGCGTTCCCCGCTCAGTGCGCCGTCCAGCCACCGTCGACGGGAAGGCTGGCGCCGGTGATGTAGGAGGCGGCGGGGGAGCAGAGCCACAGGGCGAGCTGGGCGACCTCGTCGGGTTCGATGAGGCGCTTCACCGCGGTGCGGTCGAGCATGATCCGCTCGACCACCTCGTCCTCGGGTATGCCGTGGGCGAGCGCCTGGGCGGCGATCTGCTTCTCCACCAGCGCAGTCCGGACGTAGCCCGGGTTGATGCAGTTGCTGGTGACGCCGTGCGGCGCGCCCTCCAGGGCGACGGTCTTGCTCAGGCCCTCCAGCGCGTGCTTCGCGGTGACGTAAGCGGACTTGAAGGCGCTGGCGCGCAGGCCGTGGACGGAGGAGATGTTGACGACCCGCCCCCACTCCTGCGCGTACATGTGCGGCAGGGTGCGGCGCAGGATGCGGAACGGGGCCTCGACCATGACGCGCTGGATGAGCGTGAAGCGGTCGGGCGGGAACTCGTGCAGGGGCGCGACGTGCTGGAGGCCGGCGTTGTTGACGACGATGTCGGCGTCGTCCGGCAGGGCGTCCACGGCCCCGGGGTCGCCGAGGTCGGCGACGATCGCGCGGCCGCCGATCCGCTCGGCGAGCTCCTCGGCCGGGCCGGCCGCGAGGTCGACGACGTAGACCCGGGCGCCGGCCTCGGCGAGGGCCTCGGCGCAGGCCCGGCCGATGCCCGAGGCGGCCCCGGTGACCATGGCCGTGCGGCCGGCGAGCGGGCGGGCAGTAGAGGTGTCCATGGCCGAGAACGGTAGGAATCCGACGGCCCCACTCCCATGTGGTGGGCCGCCACAGCATCCCGCCGAGCTGTGGTGCTGTCCGCCATGACGCCGGAGCGAGGCCCGAACGGCGGATCGACCCTCGGAGAGGCCCTCGGAGGGGCCTCCGGAACGGCCGACGGTTCGGCCCCGGAGGACCAAACCCAACCCGAGTCCGCTTCCCCACAATGGGCGCGGTTGCTTCACCCGTTCGGTGGATTGCTCGGTCAGATCCACCCATAGCGCCCGAATGCTCGCTACATTCACGCCGATTCCCGACAGGGGGCGCCGCCCCAGGCCGCCGAAGTGCTGGTGAAGCCCGGTGCGACGTCCGAGAGGTGTTGACAGACATGCCCCAACGGCCTGCAACCGACAGCCCGGCGTACGGACCGCTCGACCCGCTCGGCCAGCACCGAGGGCCGGTCGGCCGGACCCTTCCGGACGCCCCCGACGCCCTGACCGCCGACACGCTGACCGCCGACGCCCCGGACGCCGACGACCTGCGGCTGCCGGTGCAGGCCACACCCGACCGGCACGAGAACCCCGTCGCGCCCGCGCCCGCGCCCGCCCCGGCCCGCAGCGGCCACTCCGGCCCGGCCCCGCAGAACGGCCAGCTCGCGGCGCTGATCGAGGAGGCCGGCTTCTCGCACGCGGGCCTCGCCCGCCGGGTCGACCAGCTCGGCCTGGAGCACGGCCTCGACCTGCGCTACGACAAGACCTCGGTCACCCGCTGGCTGCGCGGCCAGCAGCCGCGCGGGGCCACCCCGGCGCTGATCGCCGAGGTCTTCACCCGCCGGCTCGGCCGCCGTCTCACCGCCCAGGACCTCGGCCTGGACGCCTGCGCCCCGGTCTACGCCGGCCTGGAGTTCGCCGAGACGCCGCAGGAGGCGGTGGACATCGTGGCGAGCATGTGGCGCAAGGACAACGGCCCGCAGTCCGAGCTGCGGCGGATCGCCTTCACGCCGGCCGGCCTGGTCGTCCCCAGCCGGGACTGGCTGATCGGCCGCACCGACGAACGGGTCGCCCGGGACGGTTCCACCCTGGCCCGGCCGGACGCCGCCGCCGGCCCGCCGTCCGGCAGCGCCACCTCCGCGGCCATCACCGGTGCCCCGGCGCCGGGCGCGCCCGGCGCGTCCCCCGGGAGCCCGGCGCGCGGGCCGGCCCCCGGCGCTCCCACCGCCCGCAGCACCGCCGGGACCACCGGCACCGCCCCCACCATCGGCCGGGTGCCGATCCAGAGCCGCCGGCCGCCGGTCGCCGTCGAGCCGCCGTACACCGACTCGGCCCGCGAGTCCCGTCCCACCCTGCGGGTCGGCCGCGGCGACATCGCCGCCATCCGCGCCGTCGGCGACCTCTTCCGCGCGCTGGACCACGCCTACGGCGGTGGCCACGCCCGCCAGGCGCTGGTCCGCTACCTGGAGAGCGAGGCCGAGCCGATGCTGCGCGGCCGCTACGGAGAGCAGATCGGCCGGGCCCTGTTCGGCGCGGTCGCCGACCTCACCAGGCTGGCCGGCTGGACGTCCTTCGACATCGCCGCCCACGGCCTCGCCCAGCGCTACTTCGTCCAGGCGCTGCGCCTGTCCCAGGCCGCCGGGGACCGGGCGCTCGGCGGCTACGTGCTGGTGACGATGAGCCAGCAGGCCGTCCACCTGGGCCACGGCCGGGAGGCGGTCCAGCTCGCCCGGGTCGCGCAGCAGGGCGTGGGCACCGCCGTGCCGCCGGTGGTCCAGTCACTGATGCACGCCGCCGAGGCACGCGGGCACGGCCTGCTGGGCGACGTACGGTCCTGCACCACCGCCCTGGTGCGCGCCGAGCGCTCCCTGGCGGCGGCCCGGACGGGCGACGAACTGCCTTCCTGGGCGCGGTACTTCGACGAGGCCCAGCTCTCCGACGAGTTCGCCCACTGCTACCGCGACCTCCAGCAGTGGCGGACCGCGGCGCAGCACGCCGAGAAGTCGCTGCGGCTGCGCTCGCCCGCCTACGCCCGCAGCCGGATCTTCTGCCGCCTGGTGCTGGCCACTGCCCGGCTCGGCATGGGGGACCTCGACGAGGCCTGCACCATGGCCACCGACGCGCTGCGGGCGGCGGGGGAGATGCGCTCGGCCCGCTCGCTGGAGTACGTCCGGGACTTCCACCGCCGCCTCACCCCCTACCGCGGCAGCCCGGTGGCCCGCGCCTTCGAGGAGACGGCCCGCCAGGCGGGAGTGATCTGACCCGGCGGGTGCGTGGGGAGCGGGCCCGCGGGCCCGGCGTGCGGAGGGCCGGGCCTGCCGGCTCTCGGCGGCCCGGACCCGTGGCTGCTCCGCGTCGGCCGCCACCGGGCGGCCTCGCGCTGCCGCGCGCCCGCTCGCCGGTGTGCCCGCGCCGAGCACCACGGACACCGCGACCGGCCACGCGGCGCCCGCCCGTTGCGGCGGGCCGCCGCGCAGCTTGCCGAAGCCGATCTCGCAGCCGGCCGGGAGCAGGATCCGATGACCGGTCAGGACAGGTGCCCCGGCACCCTGGCACACCGTCGGTCTGTCACCCCGGCAGACCGCTGGTGCGTCCGGGCACCTCGAAGGGCCCGGCAGTGGGCCCGGGCCGTCAGGCCGCCACCTCGGCCTCCCGGGCGTCGGCCGGAAGGCCGAGGTCGCTCAGCACCGCCTGCGCCGCCCGCCGCCCGGAGACCAGCGCGCCCTGCACGGTGCTGGTGTCCCGGTGGTCCCCGGCGACGTACAGCCCGGCCAGCAGCCGCACCGGGCGGCGGGGGTTGTGCGGCGGCGGCATCGCGGGCAGCGCGTCCGGGACGTGCCGCACGCCGAGGAACTGCCAGCCCGACGTCGAGCTGCCGTAGAGCTCGGTCAGCCGGGCCCGTACGGCCGGCTCCAGCCCGGCCGGGCCGCCCACGTCGAAGGCGCGGCGCCCGAGCACGGTGGTGGCGATCAGCGCCTGGCCGGCCGGGGCGTAGGACGGGTGCAGCTCGCTGAGCACCAGCGAGTGCGAGACCAGCGGCGGGTGCCCGTTCGGCCGGTCGCCGTCGAGCAGCAGGACGGCCTCGGCCAGCGGGGCGGCGTCGGCCGCGTGGTAGAAGGTCGTGACGGGATGGAAGTCCGGCAGCCGTAGCCCGGGCAGCAGTTCGGCGGCCGAGCGGGCGTCGGTCGCGACGATGACGGCCTGGGCGCCGATCCGCCCGTGCGCGAGGGTCTCCACGCCGTCCGCGGCGATCGAGGTGACCTGCACCCGGGTGCGGACGGTGCCGGCGGGCAGGGCGGCGGCCAGCTGGGCCGGTACTGCTGCGATCCCGTCGGCGGGCAGACAGGGCCGCCCGCGCGCGTACGAGCGCAGCACCAGGTCGGCGACCCGGCTGCTGGTGCCGAGTGCCGGATCGGAGAGCAGCGCGCTGAGCAGCGGGCGAAGGAAGCCGTCCACGGTGCGCTGGGCGAGGCCGTGCCCGGCCAGCGCGCGGGCGGTGGTGGTCTCCGGTCGGGTCGGGAGCCGGCCGACCGGGGTGGTGGCGAGCCGGCCGAGCCAGCCGGCCAGCCGGGCCTTGTCCAGCGGGCTGCCGAGCGGGGCACGGGTGGCGGCCTGCCGGGCGACGGCCAGCTGCGGGTCCCCGGCGCGGTAGCGGCGGCCGGCACTGTGCACCAGTACGCCGGGCGCGAGCGGGCGCAGGTCGAGGCGGTCGAGGTCGAGCGCGCGGCGCAGCTCGGGGAAGGCGGTGTTCAGCAGGTGGCTGCCGTCGTCGAGCCGGAATCCGTCCTGCTCGCGGGTGGCCATCCGGCCGCCGATCCGGTCGGTGCTCTCCAGGACCTGAACGGCGAGGCCGTGGCCGGTGAGCGCGCGGGCGGCGGCCAGGCCCGCGAGTCCGGCGCCGACCACGACGACGTCCGGGTCGGACGGCCGGCGGGCGCGGCGGGTGAAGTCGTACGTGGGCACTGGCGTGCTCCCTCCCTGGTCCCGGGGCTCCGGCCGACGCAGGCAGCGGGGTGCCGGGACACGGTCCGTGGAGGGTGATGCCCAGTCAGTGTGAGCATCAGACAAGCCCATCGGACCGGATCCGGGGCCGGGGAGGGTTGCGCGGCGCCAGGCGGGGGCGCGGTCACGGACAGTGCGCCGCGGCGGCCGGGTTCGGGGGTCGGCGGGCGCGTACGGTCACCGGGGGCGTGCGACGCGCCCGCCATGTGCTCCCGTGCGCCCCCTCCTCGGGCCCCCTCGGACCCCGCTCGGCATATGCCCCTGGCCAGGGCAGATGCCGTAGTCGGAGTACGTACCGGCTCCGCGCGACGTGTGCGCACGCCCACCCGTTCGGCGCGCGCGGCCGCCTCGTGCGCCCCGCCGCCCAGCACCCGTCCCGGCCCGCGCACCCGTCCCGGCCCGCGCACCCGTACCGTCTCCAACACCCGTCCTGCCGACAGCACCCGTCCCGGCCGGCGCACCCGTCACATGGCCGCGAGCACCGCCGAGTACACGTCCGGGTGGGTGAAGCGGAAACCCGCGTCCAGCAGCCGCCGCGGCAGCACCCGGTGGCTGCCGACCACCTCGATCGCCAGCTCGCCCAGCACCGCCTTCAGCACCGCCTCCGGCACCGGGAACGGCGTCGGCCGCCTCAGCGCCCGGCCGAGCGCGGTGGTCAGCTCGGCGTTGGTCACCGGGTTCGGCGCGGTGAGGTTGAAGGCGCCGGAGAGGTCGTCGTGGTCGATCAGGAACCGCAGCGCGGCCACCTCGTCGTGCAGCGAGATGAAGCTCCAGTACTGCCGCCCGCTGCCGAGCCGACCGCCCAGGCCCAGCTTGAACAGCGGGAACAGCCGCGCGCCCGCCCCGCCGGCCGCGGACAGCACCAGCCCGGTGCGGGGATGGACGACCCGGATCCCGGCCCGCTCGGCCGGCCGGGCGGCGTCCTCCCACTCCCGGCAGACCTCGGCCAGGAAGTCGTCGCCGGCCGGGGAGTCCTCGTCGATCACCCGGTCACCGGTCTGCCCGTACCAGCCGACCGCGGAGGCGCTCACGAGGACCTGCGGCGGCTCCTTGAGCCCGGCCAGGGCGACGGCCAGCGTCTCGGTGCCGTACACCCGGCTCTCCCGGATCTCCCGCTTGTAGGAGTCCGTCCAGCGGTGGTCGCCGACCCCGGCGCCCGCCAGGTGCACCACGGCCTGGACCCCGGCCAGCCCGTCCCGCTCGACCTCGCCGAGCAGCGGGTTCCAGCCGATCGCGGTGCTGCCGTCCGGCCGTGGGCCCGTCTTCGACCGGTGCCGGACCAGCCGGACCACCTCGTGGCCGTCCGCCAGCAGGGAGCGGACGAGCGCCGAACCGATCAAACCCGTGGAACCCGTGACAGCGATGCGCATGCGCCCATCCTCGCAGCTCCCGCGTGCTCCTGCGGCGTTCCCCGACCGCCCGTCACGTTCGCATGCACGCCGTTAGCATGACCCGCATGCCTGACGACGATCTGATCATCCGTACGGCGCGGAGCGAGGACGAGCGCGAGCTCGCCGTCCTCAACCACGCGTCCTGGTCATTCCTGTCCGACGTCTCCCCGGAACCGCCCGCCGAGGACTCGGTCTTCGACGAGCGGCACACCCCCGAGCAGTTCCTGCTGGCCGTGCTGGAGGGCCGGATCGTCGGCTACATCCGTCAGGTCCCGTCCACCCCGCTGGCGTGCAACCGGCACGTGCGGCAGATCCAGGGCCTGGCCGTCGACGGCACCGTCCGCGGCCGGGGCATAGGCCGCCGGCTGGTCGAGGCGGCCTGCGCGGCGGCCCGCGCCGAGGGCGCCCGCAAGATGAGCCTGCGGGTGCTCGGCTGGAACGCCCCGGCCCGCCGGCTCTACGAGAGCTGCGGCTTCGTCGTCGAGGGCTCGCTGGCCGAGGAGTTCCTGATCGACGGCCGGTACGTGGACGACATCTGGATGGCCCGCCCACTGGCCGACTGAACCCCGCCGGTCACCCGACCGGGCGCACCGGGCCCACCGGGCGCACCGGGCCCACCGGGCGCACCGGGCCCACCGGGCCCACCGGGCCCACCGGGCCCACCCGTCAACCACCCGCCGACGGTCCGAACAGGCCTGCCGGAAGCGGTGGTTGGCCGCCTGCCGGGTGGTGCAGAGTCGTGACGATCCCGCCCTGTCCGGACCGCCTCCGCGCCGGGTACCGTACGCCCGTGAGCAACTCGACGCCTCCCGGGTGGTACCCGGTCCCGGGTGCGAACGGCACCCCCGGTCACGAGCGCTGGTGGGACGGCAACGCCTGGACCAACGAGGTCCGGCCGCTCCAGGGCGGCGTCGCGGGCGGGCTCGCCGACGCACCCACCCAGACCTGGCAGCCGTCCGACCAGCGGCCCGGCTACGGCTACCCCGGCGGCCCCACGGCCCCGGCCTACGGCTACCCGGGCCAGGACGGCTCCCCGGCACCCGGATACGGCTACTCCGGCCAGGACGCCTACAAGGGCCAGGCCCAGGGCGGCCACCCGGTCCAGGGCCCCGGTTACGGCTACCCGGGCTACCCACCGCCGGCCCCGGCAGCCAAGCCGAAGACCGGCCTGATCATCGGCATCGCGGTCGCGGTGCTGGCCGTGGGCGGGATCGTCGCCGGGATCGCGTTCAGCGGCGGCGACGACCCGCGGGCGGAGCCGACCCCGGACCCCACGGTCACCGTGACCCAGAGCAGCAGCCCCAAGGCGAGTCCCAGCCCGACCGTGCCCACCAGCAGCCCCACGGTGCCCAAGCCCCTGCCGGCGGTCAAGAGCACCGTCCCCGACGCGCAGCACGCGATCACGGTGCCGGTCCTCGACGGCTGGGAGGTGTCGAGCAACCCGCCGCACTCGACGGTCTACCTCGGCACCGGCCGCTACACCTGCCCGGACGGCAGCTCCTGCATCCGCGGCCAGTTCTCGGTCGAGAAGGACACCATCCAGGGCTCCTCGCCCAAGGCGGCCGCCGACGCCCAGATGCCCGTCTACGCCGGGCAGATCTTCTCCGGCGTCAGCTCGCACACCGACTCCGGCTCCGGGTACGTCAGCGTGGCCGGGGTGCTCGGCTACGCCACCCGCTGGCACATCCGCACCACCGACGGCACCCAGGGCTACGTCCTGCTGGCCGCCCTCCCGGCCAAGGGCGGCGGCTACGTGGTCATGGAGGGCGGTGTGGACGACAACCCGGCCGCGCCGGACGTCTCGGTGCTGGACCAGATCCTCAGGGGCATCAGGCAGGACAGCTCCTCCGGCAGCAGCACCTGACCCGCCTCAGTCCCCGTACCGCTCCCAGAGCCTGGGGAACCGCTTCGCCATGACGTCCGGGTCGTCGAAGTCCAGGGCCGGTCCGGACGGCCGTCCGGTCTGCCGCCCGCCCACCTCGGACAGCGGCAGTCCGGTCAGCTGCTCGTACGCCTCGTCGGCGGCGTAGCCGAGGTCCTCGGCCTCGCCGTCCTCCTCCTCGTCGAACTCGGGCAGCAGGTCCGCCAGGTCGTCGGGTTCGGCCAGCCCGCCCTCGAAGACCTCCCGGCCCTGGCCGATCAGCCAGTACCTGAAGTAGTCGAAGGTGTCGTCGGAGGCGCCGTCGAGCAGCAGGTAGGCCGCGCCCCACAGGTCGTAGCGGTTGGCGCGCTGAAACCGCGCCTGGAACAGCCGGGCGAAGTCGATCACGTCGTCCGGGGTCAGCTGGAGGAGCCGTTCCACCAGCAGGTCGGCCTGCTCGTCGGGGTCGCCGTCCGCGGCGTCCCGGGTCTCGTCGATGATCTGCCAGAAGTCCGTCTCGTCCATCACCGCTCCAGCATCCCCGGTCGGCCGCGTCCGCGCATGCCGCGACTCGGTGCGGGCCCACGACCCGGTGCGGCCAGGGGCCGGGAACGGCGGAACCCCGCGCCGTCCGGGGA
>NZ_JBHVFE010000214.1:0-14502 GCF_042801945.1 Kitasatospora sp. NPDC057542 | reverse complement strand
GGTGCCGACGGTGGTGGAGCGCCCGGCGCCGGTGGTGCCGCCGCCGCCGAGCGCTCCGCCGGTCGTCCCCGCGCCCGCCGTGCCGCCCGCCGCCGCGTCGGTGCTGCCGCCGCTGACCACGCCCCCGGTGACGGCCGCGCCGCCGGCCGAGGCCGTACGGGCCGGGCTGCGCGAGCGGCGGTCGGCCGCGTACCGGGCGGCGACGGCCGGTGAGTCGGCGATGCTCCTGCAGGCCCTCGCCCAGGAGTGCGTGACCGTGCTCGGCGCGAGCGACCGGGACACCCTGTGCACCTGGCGGGACTTCGCCTGGTACCTCAGCCGGACCGGGGACCTGAACGGCGCGATCCGGCTGTTGACCGCCCTCGTGGGTGACATGCGTTCGATGCTCGGCCCGATCGACCCGGACACCCTCGGCGCCCGCTACCACCTGGTCTGGTGCATCGGCGAGAGCGGTGCGCCGGTCACCACGATCCGGCTGATGAACGAACTGCTGCCCGACCTGCACGCCGCCTGGGGCCCGTACGAGCCCCGGGTCCTGAAGGCCCGGCACGACCTCGCGCTGTACCACGCCAACCGGGGCGACCTGCAGGGCGCGGTGATCCAGCTGCACGGGCTGTTGCCGGACCTCGCCCGGGTGCTGGGCGAGCACCACCCGAGCACCGTGCAGGCCTGGCAGGACCTGGCCGGCTACCAGCAGCAGCTGGCCCAGGCCGGCCGCAAGGGCGCCGGGCAGCGCCGCCGGACGCCGCGGATGAGCCCGATGGAGGCGCTGGTGCTGGTGCGGCGGCTGCGGGTGTGGGACTTCACCACCGACGGGGAGGCCCGGGCCTGCATGGACGCGCTGGACCGGGGGATCGGCCTGAAGGGCGTCGCGGACGTGGTGTTCGACGCGCCGGACCACGTGTCGGACGAGGACCTGGTGGAGGAGATCTTCGGAGCCTGAGCCGGTGGAGCCTGGGCGGCGCCGATAGGGTCCGAGGGGGCCACGGTGGACGGGGGAGGGGCGCGTGCGAGTCGGGGACGTCCTGGACGGCCGGTACGAGTTCGAGGAGAAGCTGGGGCAGGGCGGGTTCGGGGTGGTGTGGCGGGCCCTGGACACCCGGATGGGGCGGCCGGTGGCGGTCAAGGTCATCCGGCACGACGACGGCGACCGGGCGAAGGCGGCGCTGCGGTTCGCCCGGGAGGCGTCCGCGGCGGGCAACCTGTCGCACCCGCACATCGTCACGGTGCACGACCTCGGCCACAGCGCGTTCGACGACCAGCAGGTCACCTTCCTGGTGATGGAGCTGCTCACCGGTCGCACCCTGACCGAGGTGCTGCGGGACGGGCGGCCGGAACCGCAGGTGAGCCTGCGCTGGGGGCGGCAGATCTGTGAGGCGCTGGCGGCGGCGCACGACGCGGGCGTGGTGCACCGGGACATCAAGCCGGACAACGTGATGATCACCGACGCCGGGCGGCTGAAGGTGCTGGACTTCGGCATCGCCCAGCTGGACACCGGCGCGAGCGGGCTGACCACCGTCGGCACGGTCATCGGCAGTCCGCCGTACATGGCGCCCGAGCGCTGGACCGGCGACCGGGTGGACGGCCGGGCCGACCTCTACGCGTTCGGCTGCGTGCTGGTCGAACTCCTCACCAGGAAGCGGCCGTTCAACGGGGACTCGACGCCGGTGCTGATGTACCAGCACCTCAACGAGCCACCCCCCGAGCTCGACCCGGCGAAGTACGGGCTGCCGCCGCACCTGCCGGCCGTGGTCGCCCAGCTGCTGGCCAAGGATCCGGCGGACCGGCCGGCCGACGCCCGGACGGTCGCGCAGTGGCTCTCGGACCTGGCGGAGGGACGGGACCGGCCCCCGACGCAGCCCATCGCTGCCCGGACCGAACCGGGCCGGACCGCGTCGGTCCGGCCCGCGGGCACCCCGCCGCTGCGGCCGGTCCGGCCGGTCCGGCGGCGCGGCCAGTCCCGGCAGCCGGGGCAGCCGAGGCTGCGGCCGGTGGGGCGGGCCGCGTTGGTGTATCCCGAACCCCCGCCGTCCGTCCGGCGCGTGCCGCTCGTCGCACCGGCCGCACGGGTGGGGCCCGTCGAGGACGAGGCCGCCGTCCGGGGCCGGCTGCGGGAGGGCCTGCGGGCCGCGCAGCAGGAGAACCCCGCCGCGGAGGTGCAGCCGCTCCGGGCGGCGGTCGACGCCGCCGCGTGGGCGCTCGGGGCGGGCGACCCGGAGGTCGTCGCCGCCCGGCAGGACCTCGCCGGGTGCCTCGGCCGGGCCGGTGAACCGGCGCAGGCCGTCCGGGTGCTGCTGGACCTGGCCGAGGACCTGCGGACGCTCCTCGGAGCGACCGACCCCGAGCTGCTGAAGGTGCGCTGCGAACTGGCCCGGCAGGTCCGGGACAGCGGCGAGACGGTCGCCGCGATCCGCCTGCTGACGGAACTGCTGCCCGCGCTGAAGGAGGCCTGGGGCCCGCGCGGGGTGCCCGTCCTCTGGGCCCGGCACGACCTCGCGGTCTGCCGGGCCCGGCGGGGCGACTTCCAGGGCGCCGTGCTGGAGCTGGACGGCCTGCTGCCCGTGCTGGTCGAGGTGCTCGGCCCGCAGGACGAGCGCGGCCTGCGGGCCGCCGCCGACCTGGCGGAGTACCGGGAGGGGGCCCGGCACCACCGGGTGAACCGGGCCGTCCGGGTGTTGCGACGGCGGATCGGCCGGGAGGAGGCGCAGGAGCTGATCCGGCGGATCCGGGCCGCCGCGCACGTCGGCGGGTCCGTCGCGGAACCGGCCCGGGCGCTGGAGCGCCGTACCGGCGTCAAGGGCGTCGGGCAGCGGGTGGCCGCCGCACCGGGCTACGTCACGGACGCGGACCTGCTGGAGGAGATCTTCGGTCCTTCGGCCTGAGTGGCGTGTGCCCCGCCGCCCGGGCTGCTCGCGCCGACGGCCCGGAGCAGGGCGCGGGCGGCGGCGTCGTTCTGCCGGAAGCCGGGGGCGTCGGTGCGGGGGCGGGCGAAGGCGGCGGCCGCGCGCAGGCTGGTGTGCGGGCCGAGGGCGGTACGTCGCGGGTGCGGGGCGCCGCCGAGGGCCGGGTCGAGCAGCCGGCTGTCGGCGGGGGTGATGGTGACCAGGCCGGAGTGGTGGGTGTAGTCCGGGTCGGCGACCACCTCCTCGACGATCCGTCCGGTGCGGTGCAGCTCGCGCAGCACCGGGTCCAGGGTGCGGGCCAGCGCGTGCTTGGGCAGGTACGCCTCGACCAGCGCCGTCGCGGTGACGTGGTGGCCGGGCAGGGTGGCGCCGGAGGCCCGCCAGGTGCCGCTCGCCTCGTCCCGTTCGATCCGCACGTCCGCACCGAGGAAGCGCACCACCCCGGCCTCGGAGAGGGCGAGCAGCTGGCGCAGCCGGAAGCCGGGCGGGCCGGAGGCGAGGAAGCTGAAGTAGCCGAAGAACCACTCGTCCACCTCCTCGGCGATCGAGCGGGCGGTGAGCCGGCCGCTCGCCGTCAGCCGGGGGAGCTGGCCGAACAGCGAGAGCAGGGCGAGGAAGGCGCCGAGGTCGGCGCTGTGCGCGGGGTCGGCGCGGCGGTCGGCGTCGGCGGTGACGTACGCGCGCAGGTGCGCCTGGAGCTCCTCGTCGGTGCCGAGTTCGAGCCCGGCCAGCGGGTGGTCGAGCCGTTCGACGTCGATCCGGTCGGCCGGGTCGGGAACGGCCTCGGCGATCAGGGCGGTGAGTTCGGGGGTGTACCAGCCGTGCCGGTCGTAGCGGGCGAGGAACTCCGGCCAGGGCAGGGCGGTGCGTCCGGGGTGGGCGTGGAACAGCTCGTGGTAGTGCCCGAAGCCGATCTCCTTGGCCATCAACGGCCAGAAGTCGCGGCGCAGTTCGAGCTGTCCTCCGGTGGTGAGCACGGCGTCCACGGCGGCCTTGTCGAAGTACCGGGGGAGCGGGGCGGGCGGCCCCTGGAGGCGGTAGCCGGTCTTGGAGTGGTACGGGACGCCGCGCCGGGAGCCGAGGTGGAGCACCGGCTCGCGGCCGGAGGGGAGGTAGCGCAGCGCGGGCCCTTCGCCGGTGGGCTCGAAGCGGCCGCCGCGGCCCTCGGTGAGCAGGGCGACCAGGTCCACCGAGGCGAGGCCGAGGCCGCGCAGCACCACCTGTTCGCCGGGGGCGAGGCCGGCCAGCTCGGCGGCCACGTCGGCGGAGTAGGCGGGCGGGAGGTGGAAGCGGCCGTGCCGGGCGGCGAACTCGGCGTCGGTGGCGAAGCGCGGGTGCGGGGCGGAGTCGAGATGGCCGAGGGTGAGCACGACGTGGTCGGCGGTGAGCGTCCGGTCGGCGAGGTGGACGGTCTGCGGGCCGTCGGCCGGTCCCTCGATCCGCCGGGCGGTGTCCCGGTGGACGGTGACCTCGATGTGCGTCGGCAGCTCGGCGACGGCGCGGCGGAACGCCCAGTCCAGGTAGGCGCTCTGGGCCCGCCGGGTGGGGAAGTCGGTGGGTGCGAGGGTGCGCAGCTCGGCCCGGACGGCCGGGTCGGCGACCTCCCGGTAGGGCGCGAACTCCTCCTGCCGCAGGGCCCATTCGGCGAGCGAAGGGCCGGGGCGGACCGGCCCTTCGAGGGTGGAGCGCTCGTCGGTGAACATGGTGACGTCCTCGGCCATCGAGTTCATCCGCAGCAGCGGGGACTGGTCGTGGCGCCAGATCCGGCCCGCACCCGGCGGGTACGGGTCGACCAGGTGGATCGCCAACGGCCGCTCGGCGGGCAGCAGTTCGGCGGCGTTGGCGGCGATCCGCTCCAGCAGGCCGGTGGCGCGCGGGCCGGCACCGACGATGACGAGGGCCGTCATGCCCGCACCACCTTGGCCACGGCCGCGAGGGCCCGCTGCAGCGGGGTGGGCGGCAGGCCGTCACGGGTGGCGCCCTTGGCGAAGTGCCGCTCCACGTAGTACTGGCCGATGGACAGCAGGGTGGTGACCACCAGGTACCAGATGGTGGCGACCATCAGCATCGGGATGACCTGGTACGACTGGAGGTAGACCAGCTGCACCGAGTAGAGCAGGTCGGAGACGGCCAGCACGCTGACGATGCTGGTGCCCTTGAGCGCGCCGATCAGCATGTTCCCGGCGGTCGGCACGATCGCCCGCATCGCCTGCGGCACCACGATCCGGCGCAGTACCCGCCACCGGCCGAGCCCGAGCGCGGCCGCCGCCTCCAGCTGGCCGCGGTCCACGGAGAGGATGCCGCCGCGGATCACCTCGGCGGCGTACGCGGTCTCCAGCAGGGTGAGGCCGATGACGGCGGTCAGGGTGGGGCCCATCAGGTCGACGGTCCTGACGGTGACGAACTCGGGGCCGAACGGGATGCCGAGGCCGAGGGTCGGGTAGAGCGCGCCGATGTTGAAGAAGAACAGCAGCTGCACCAGCGGCGGGGTGGAGCGGAACACCCAGACGTAGCCCCAGCTCAGCGTGCGCAGCACCGGGTTGGTGGACAGCCGCATGGTGGCGAGGAGGGTGCCGAGCACGAAGCCGAGGGCGAGGGTGACGGCGGTCAGCCAGAGGGTCAGGGTGAGCCCGTCGAGCACGGACCGGGCGGTGAACCAGTCGGCGACCACGCTCCACTGGAAGGCCTTGTTGCGGATCACCGAGTTGACCGCCATCGCGGCCAGCAGCAGGGCGACGGCGGCGGCGGCCCACTGGCCGGGCTTGCGGCGGGCGACGATCCGGGCCTCGGGGGCGGGGAGGTCGAGTACGGAGGGGGCGGGCAGGACGTCCTGCGGGGTGGCCATGGCGGCGGCTCCTGGGCGGAGTGCGGGCGGGGAGGGTACGGCGGTGGTCACGTACGCGGGCGCGGCCCGCGTCCCTCAACGCGGCCGGCGCAATGCACTGCACTCCGCTTCGATCGTACGCATGCGCGATCGACGGCTGTCAAGGGTGATCAGGGTGCGGGAGGGCTCGGTCGACGCACGTCGGAAAAGCGACAGGAGATCGCAACAGTGCGGCAATGATGGATGGTTGACGGACCGATCGGCCGACTGCTCAACTTGAGGCCATGTACGCCGAGCAGCCTCTGGTCAGCCGTGACCACATCGACTTCGGTCGGGTGTGGTCCGCGGCGTGTCGCGGCTGATCCGGCAGCGGGCCGTCCGTCCGGCCTGATCCCCCGTCGGGGAGCCCTCCCTCGGTTCGCCCCGTCGCGGCCCGGACCCGTCGCCGACCACCGGCGGCGCGCCGGGCCTTCGCTGCCGCCGATGACTTCGCACTGCGCTCCGGCCTCCTTCACTGCGGCCCCTCCTCCGCTCGGCACTCCCTCCGTCACCCCTGGCACCGTCACCCGTCCGACGGCCGCCCCGCCGTGGCCGGCTACACCCGGCTCCACCTCACCACCGGTCCGCGCCGGCCCGAGGCCGAGGGCCTCTACCTGGCGGCCGGCTACACCCCGCTGTTCGACGTCCCGGCCGATCCGACGACCATCGGCCCGCTCCCCTTCGAGAAGCAACTGCCCGCCCGTGAGCGGCAGTTGCCCGTTCTGGCTCCGACCTCCTGAAAGGCCCCCCGTGAGAACCAGCACCGCCCGCCGCCTGCTCGCGACCACCGCCCTGCTGCCGGTCCTGGCCCTGGCCGCCTGCGGCTCGGACCCGAAGATCGCGAGCGCGGCGGGGGCGGGCGGTCCGGCCGCCACCGCCACCGAGGACCTCGTCTCCGGCCTCGCGAAGTCCGAGGCCGCGGCCGCGCTGCTGCCCGAGGAGGTCCGCAGGGCCGGCACGCTGAAGTTCGGCTCGGCCTTCGGCGCGCCGCCCAGCGCGTTCTACGCCGACCAGGCCGGCAAGAAGCCCGCCGGGATCGACGTGGACTTCGCGGACGCGGTCGCCAGACTGCTCGGCCTGACCGTGCAGCGCGAGGAGGCCGCCTTCGAGACCATCCTGCCCTCGCTGGACAGCGGGAAGTACGACGTCGGCACCGGCAACTTCGGGGTCACCACGGCCCGGCTGAAGACCATCGACTTCGTCACCTACATCGACGACGGCCAGGGCTTCGCGGTGAAGAAGGACAACACCGCGATCCAGCCGGTCACCGACCTGCTCCAGCTGTGCGGGCTGACCGTCGGCACCACCGCCGGCACCACCTTCGAGACCACCCTCAACAGCCGCAGGAACGTCTGCGCCGACGCCGGGAAGAAGCCGTACGAGGTCAGGGCGTTCAGCGAGAGCGGCGCGCTGCTGACCAGCCTCCGGCAGGGCCGGGTGGACGTGGAGATGTCCACCATCAACGGCCTGCGCTACCAGTCCGCGCAGGAGGCCTCCGGGACCCGCTTCCTCGGGGAGTTCCACCGCCTCGACGTCGGCTTCGCCCTGAAGAAGGGCTCGAAGCTCGCCCCGGCCCTCCAGGCGGCGGTCAACGAGCTGATCAAGGACGGGACGTACCAGCGGATCCTGGGCAAGTGGGGGGTCGCCGATTCGGCGATCAAGGAGTCGCAGATCAGCCCGCCCGAGCACGGCTGAGCGCCGAGCGCACCCCGCCGCCCACCCCGTGGCAGCGCGTCCGGGCCTTCGCCCGGAGCCTGCCGGACCGCTCCCGGCCCGCCGCCGCCCGTACCTCCGGAGGACAGTCGTGACCACCCTGGCGAAGCCCGCCCCGAACCCGGCGGATCCGGCCCCGGCCGCCCCGATGGTGCAGGTCCGCGGCCTGCACAAGAGCTTCGGCCGGCTGGAGGTGCTGCGCGGGGTCGGCCTGGACGTCCCGGCCGGCTCGGTGACGGTGGTGCTCGGCCCGTCCGGCTCCGGCAAGTCCACCCTGCTGCGCGCGATCAACCACCTGGAGAAGCCGGACCGCGGCCACGTCGCCGTCGACGGCGAGCTGATCGGCTACCGCCGCTCCGGCGACCGGCTGTACGAGCTCAAGGAGCGCAAGGTGCTGCGCCAGCGCACCGGCATCGGCTTCGTGTTCCAGAACTTCAACCTGTTCCCGCACCTCACCGTGCTGGAGAACCTGGTCGAGGCGCCGGTCGCCGCGCTGCGCCGCCCCAGGGCCGAGGCCAGGGCGGCGGCGCTGGCGCTGTTGGAGCGGGTCGGACTGGCCGACAAGGCCGCCGCCTACCCCCGGCAGCTGTCCGGCGGGCAGCAGCAGCGGGTGGCGATCGCCAGGGCGCTGGCACTGGAGCCGAAGGTGCTGCTGTTCGACGAGCCCACCTCGGCGCTCGACCCGGAGTTGGTCGGTGAGGTGCTGGACGTCATCAGGGACCTCGCCCGCGGCGGCACCACGATGATCGTCGTCACCCACGAGATCGGCTTCGCCCGCGAGGTCGCCGACACCGTGGTCTTCATGGACGGCGGCGTGGTGGTCGAGCAGGGCCCGCCCGCCGAGGTCCTGGACCGGCCGCGGCACGAGCGCACCCGGGCCTTCCTGGCCAAGGTCCTCTGACCCGCCCTTCCCGTCAGCTCCGCCAAGTTCCCTTCACCGAGCAGGAGTTCCACCATGTCCCTACCCCGTCGCGCCCTCGTGGCCGCCGTCGGCACGCTCGCCGCCGCCCTCGCCCTGGCCGGTTGCGGCAGCAGTGCCACGGGCGCGGCGGCGGATGGAGCGAGGAGAACGAACGGGCTGGTCAGGGCGCTGAACGGGGCGATCGACGAGGTGATCAGGAACGGCACGTACGGGCAGGTGCTCAAGCGCTGGGGCCCGGACGGCGAGGCCGTGCCGAGTTCCGAGATCAACCCGCCCGGGCTGCCCGGGCCCAGGCCGTAGGAAGGGCCGGCCGGGGTCGTTCACCCGTTCGTCCCCGGCCGCCGCTATGGTGACCCCTCCGACGGCGAACGCCGAGCGGGCGCGGTCGAGTTGGGGGATGGGCATGGAGAAGGGCGAAGTGCTCGGCGGACGCTTCCGGCTGGAACAGAAGCTGGGCCGGGGCGGCTTCGGCGTGGTCTGGCGGGCGACCGACACGACCATGAACCGCGAGGTCGCGGTCAAGGTGCTGCTCGCCGAGCACGCCACCGACCGGGAGGCGGTCAGCCGGTTCGTCCGCGAGGCCCGGACGGCCGGCGGCCTCAACAATCCGCACATCGTGACCGTGTACGACTACGGGTGGACCGAGGCCGGCTCCGGAAAGATCCCGTACCTGGTGATGGAGCTGGTCCGCGGCCGGGCGCTGTCCGAGGTGCTCAAGGACAGCCGGCCGGACCACAAGCAGGCGCTGCGCTGGATGCGGCACGTGTGCAAGGCGCTGGACGCCGCGCACCGCTCGGGGATCGTCCACCGGGACATCAAGCCCGAGAACGTGATGATCACGAAGGAGGACGAGGGGGAGCGGGCCAAGGTCCTGGACTTCGGCATCGCCCGACTGGTCACCCAGACCGTCCGGCTCACCTCCACCGGCAACGTGGTCGGCACCGTCCCGTACCTGGCGCCCGAGTGCTGGTCCGGCGGCGCGGTGGACGGCCGGGCCGACCTCTACGCGCTCGGCGTCATGCTGTACGAGGTCTGCACCGGCGCGCGCCCGTTCCGCGCCGCCTCGGCCGCCGAGTACATGTACAAGCACCTGGAGGAGGTCCCGTCCCGGGTGCGCAGCAAGGATCCGGCGCTGGCCGGGCTGGTGGCCGAGCTGCTCGCCAAGCGCCCCGAACAGCGGCCGGCCGGCGCCGCCGAGGTGCTGGAGCGGCTGCGCGCCGTCCAGCCCGGGATGCTGCGCCCGGACGACCCCAGCCCGGAGCAGCTGCGCCGCCGGGCCGACCGGGCCTGGCGGCACGGCGAGGCCGGCGAGGTGGCGGAGGCGGTGGAGATCCTCACCGCACTCGTCCCCGACTTCGCCCGGATCTGCGGCCCGTACGACCCCCGCACCCTGCGCACCTGCCACGACCTGGCCCTCTGGCTGGCCCGGGACGGCAGTCCCGGCGCCGCCGTCGCCCTGTTGGACGAGCTGGCCCAGGCGCCCGGCACCACCCCGGAGGCCCGGGCGGACGCGCGGCGCGACCTCGCGCACTGCCGGCAGGAGGTCGCCCGGCTCGGCCCGGGCCGGCCGCGGGCGCTAAGCCTGGGGGTGCTGCTCGGCGGCGGCGCGCAGGGCGGCTGAGGCGTCCTTCGCGATCGGGTCGCCGTGTCCGAAGACCGCCGTCTCCACCGGCAGCGCGGCCAGCCGGTGGAAGGAGGCGAGTGCCAGGGCCGGGTCGGTGTGGAACACCCCCGGGGTGGTCCGGCCCCCGACGTTGGCCGCCAGGTCCCCGGTGAACAGCACACCCGGCCCGGGCAGGTGCAACGCGATGCTGCCGTCGGTGTGCCCGGGCACGTGCACCACCACCGCGCCGCCGCCGATGTCCAGCACGTCGCCGTCCTCGACCTCCCGGTGCACCGGGCAGGGCTCGGCGGGCGGGATGGGCGGCAGTCCGTCCCACAGCTGCTGCTCGAACGGGCTCAGCACCGGAGGCACCGGCGGCTGCTCGCGCCGGATCACCGGTGCCTCCAGGCGGTGCGCCACCACCTGGGCACAGTGCCGCCGGGCGAGCAGGGCGGCCGAGCCGGTGTGGTCCTCGTGGTGGTGGGTGAGCACGATCCGGCGCAGCGCGGCCGGCTCCTGCCCGGTGGCGCGGATGCCCTGCTCGATCGCGTCCGCCGAGCCGGCGATGCCGGTGTCGACCAGGGTGAGGCCGTGCGCGTCCCGCCAGAGGTAGGCGGTGCCGAACTCCAGGCCGATCATGTGCAATTCGTCGCGTACCCGGGTGATCTCCATGCCCGCATCCTGCGCGCCGGGCCGCCGCGGCACTCCCGCGTTCGCCGCCGGCGGAGCGGGACGGGCCCGGGCACCGCCGCCCGCGACGCCGGACGCCCGCCGGGTGTCAACCGTGCGTGCCGCCGAGCCGGTGCCGCGGGCGGAGCGGGAACCGGGAGGATTTCGCCCACCGGGATGCTCTGGTCCGCCGCCCGGCGCGTTGGTATACCTCGTTGCCGGACTCGGGTGCGGTGTTCGCGCCGCCCCGGTGAGCTGCGACGAAAGGCTGGTGACGGATCGATGAAGCTCCTGCGCGTCGGACCCCAGGGCGCCGAGCGCCCGGTCGTCCTGGGCGAGAACGGCACCGCGTACGACCTCTCGGGGCGGGCCCGCGACCTCGACGGGGCCTTCCTGGCCGGGCTGGACCCGGCGGCGCTGGCCCGGGACGCGGCCACCGGCGTCCTGCCGGTGGTGGACCTCGACGGCCTGCGGGTGGGCGCACCGGTGGCCCGGCCGGGCAAGGTGGTCGGCATCGGGCTCAACTACCGCGACCACGCGGCCGAGGCCGGGGCCGCGATCCCGGCCGAGCCGGTGATCTTCCTCAAGCCGAGCTCCACCGTGGTCGGCCCGTACGACGAGGTGCTGGTGCCGCGCGGTGGCGAGAAGACCGACTACGAGGCCGAGCTGGCGATCGTGGTCGGCCGCACCGCCCGCTACCTGGACTCGCACGCCGAGGCGGCCGGGGTGATCGCCGGGTACACGATCGCCAACGACGTCACCGAGCGGGCCTTCCAGTTCGAGCGCGGCGGTCAGTGGGACAAGGGCAAGTCGGCGGAGACCTTCACCCCGCTCGGGCCCTGGCTGGTCACCGCCGACGAGGTCGCCGACCCGCAGGCGCTGACCCTGCGGCTGTGGGTCAACGGCGAGCAGCGGCAGCACGGCAGCACCGCCGAGATGATCTTCCCGGTGCTCGAACTGGTCCGCTACGCGAGCTGGTTCATGGTGCTGGAGCCCGGCGACGTGATCATCACCGGCACGCCCGCCGGGGTCACCCTGGGCCGCCCCGGCACGCCGTTCCTCGCCCCGGGCGACGTGGTCGAGATCGAGATCGACGGGCTCGGCCGCCAGCGCCAGGTACTCGGCAAGGCGTAACGGCACAGGCCGCCCCGACCCTTGGCACGGGGGTCGGGAGGGCCGCCACGAAGCGCCGGTAACGAAGCGCCGGTTACGAAGCGCCGCCCAGTACCGCCCGCAGCCGCTCCGCCCGTTCCGGCCGCGGCCCCTCCAGCGCGAGCACCCCCGCCAGCACCTCGGCCGTCTGCGGGTCGTGCAGCGCCGTCGCCGCCGCCATCGCGGTGAACTGGTCCACCAGCCAGTCGCGCAGCTCCGCCACCGGCAGCGTGCGCCCCTCGTCCAGCCAGCTCAGCGACGCGCCCTCGACCACCGCGATCCACGAGCGCACCAGCAGCGTCAGCCGTGGCCCGGCCTCCCGCACGCCCAGGTGGCGCAGTGTCCGCCGCAGCGCCGCCCGCCGGACGTCGTCCACGATCGCCGAGGTGCGGGCCGTCTCCACCACCGAACCGCCGCGCAGCAGCGCCGAGTAGCCGGCGTCGTGCTCGGCCACGAAGGCGAAGTAGCCGTCCAGCACCGCCGACAGCTGCTCGGACGGCGTCCCGCTCACCGGCACCGCGAAGCGGCTGGTCAGTTCGTCCGCCGCGGTGCGCAGCGCGGCCTCGTACAACTGCTGCTTTCCGCCCGCGAAGTAGCGGTACACCAGCGGGCGGGAGGCCCCGGCGGCCTCGGCGACGTCGTCCAGGCTCACCTCCTCGGGCGGCCGGGAGGCGAACAGCTCCAGGGCGACCGCGATCAGCTGCTCGCGCCGCTGCTGGACCGGCAGCCGCCGGTAGCCGGTGCGGCGCGGACGCGGCTCGGGTGCGGCCGGAACGGGTGCCTGACCGGCTGCCGGGGTGGGGCGGGCTTCCATGGCGGCCAGCGTAATGGGCGCCGGGTGGATCGGGTCCTGTCGCGCCGAACGGATTTTCGCAGGCGAACCCTGCTCGCAAAGGGGTTGCAAAGCTGCCGTGCCACGCAATGATGTCCGAATGCGTGAAGAACTGATCACCGCCGACGGCACCACCCCGCGCCGCATCGCCGACGACCATGTCCGCGAACTGGCCGAGCTCGACCCGCTCACCGCGGTGTACCTCGGCGTCAACCTTGATGACGACCGGCTGCCCGACCTCTCCCCGGCCGGTCCCGAGGCCATCGCCGACCTCGCCCGCCGCACCCTGGCGAAGCTCGACGAGGCCGAGCGGGCCGGCGCCGCAGAGGACGAGGCGGAGCGCCGCTGCGCCCGGCTGCTGCGCGAGCGGCTGACCGCCGAACTCGCCGTCCACGGGGCGGGGGAGAGCTTCCGTTCGCTGCGCAACCTCGGCTCCCCGGTGCACGACCTGCGGGAGTCCTTCACCCTGATGGGCACCGACACCGAGGCCGAGTGGCAGGTGATCGGCCGCCGCCTGGCGAAGGTTCCGGTGGCGTTCGAGCAGTACCGGCAGACGCTGGCCGAGGGCATCGAGCGCGGTCTGCTGTCCGGTCCGCGCCAGGTGGCCACGGTGCTCGGGCAGTTCGCCGAGTGGCTGGGCGAGGACGCGCCCGCCGACGAGCGGGTGCCCGGTGCGTGGTTCGGGCAGTTCGTCCAGGGTGCGCCGGAGGGCCTGCGCCCCGAGCTGTCGGAGCACGCGGTGGCCGCCGCCGAGGCGCTGGCCGAGCTGCGCGACTGGCTGCGCGACGTGTACGGCCCGGCCGCGGCCGGTGCCTCGGACACCGCGGGCCGGGAGCGCTACGTCCGCTGGGTGCGCTACTGGACCGGCGCCGACCTGGACCTGGAGGAGGCCTACGCCTGGGCCTGGAGCGAGTTCCACGACCTGCTGGCGCAGATGGAGACCGAGGCCGAGAAGGTCCTGCCGGGTGCGGGCCCGCTGGCGGCGATGCAGTGGCTGGAGTCCGACGGCCCGGCCATCGAGGGCGCCGAGGCCGCCCGGGAGTACCTCCAGGGCCTGATGGACCAGGCCGTCCGGGACCTCCAGGGCACCCACTTCGACCTGGCCGAGCCCGTCACCCGGGTCGAGTCGAGGATCGCTCCGGCCGGCAGTGCCGCCGCGCCGTACTACACCGCGCCGTCGCTGGACTTCAGCCGTCCCGGGCGGACCTGGCTGCCGCTGCTCGGCCGGGACCGCTTCCCGGTCTGGGACCTGGTCTCCACCTGGTACCACGAGGGCGTCCCGGGTCACCACCTCCAGCTCGCGCAGTGGAACTACGTCGCCGACCGGCTCTCCACGTACCAGGTGAGCCTCGGCGGGGTGAGCGCCAACCTGGAGGGCTGGGCGCTGTACGCCGAGCGCCTGATGGACGAGCTCGGCTACCTCACCGACCCGGGCCACCGGCTGGGCTACCTCAACGCGCAGATGATGCGGGCGCTGCGGGTCATCGTCGACATCGGCATGCACGTGGGCCTGGACTTCCCGGCGGACTCCCCGTACCGGCCGGGCGAGCCGGTCAGCCCCGAGTACGCCCGGGAGTTCTTCGGCCGCTACTGCGGTCTGTCCGCCGACTTCCTGGACAGCGAGCTGGTCCGCTACCTGGGCCTGCCCGGTCAGGCGATCGGCTACAAGCTCGGTGAGCGCGCCTGGCTGCGCGGACGGGCGGCGGCGAAGGCGGCGCACGAGGCGCGCGGCGAGGAGTTCGACCCCAAGGCCTGGCACATGGCGGCGCTCTCGCAGGGCTCGCTGGGGCTGGACGACCTGGTCGAGGAGCTCTCGGCGCTCTGACCCACGGCGCAGCGCAGGCT